>JAYNUL010000001.1:0-1729 GCA_038281125.1 Fidelibacterota bacterium
GGCGGATACAGGCTGGCAATTGATCCTGAGAGTATGAGGCTTACAGAATTCTTTGAAGTAATTGAGGGTCCAATGGGAATAATGGATTGCTATTTTGATTCAGGGTGCGAGCAGTTGGATGGTTGCACTATTCGGACGCCTATTAACCGAATTAATGATTCAATCAGAACAATGTTTAATAATATGACTCTAGCAGAGGTTACTCACTAATGGGCCTTAAAAAAGATATAATTACTGTTTTAAAATCCTGTTATGATCCAGAAATACCACTGGATCTTTGGAGCCTTGGACTTATTTATGATATTGACATAATTGAGGTAAATGAGGATAAGAGTAAGGTTGATATAACTATGTCACTTACTACACCTGGATGCAGCATGGGCCAACACATGGCAGATGATATAAAATCCAAAGTTTCAAAACTAGATCAAGTTGAATCCGTAGAGGTAGCCATAACCTTTGACCCTCCTTGGAACCCTGATATGATGACAGAGGATGCAAGAACTAAATTAGGTTTTGACTCAATTAACAAAACAAATAATTCACAAAAAATTGAAACGGAGTGGGATTAAATGAGTAATACACTAAATAATAAGTCAATCGAAGAAAAACAGACCGAGTTCAACAATGCTACCATTACAGTAACTGAATCCGCTGTTAAGCGATTGGTAGCAGTAATGAAATCAGATGGAAAGGATGATCATTTTTTACGCATGTCAGTTGAAGGAGGAGGTTGTTCTGGAATGACATATAAAATGGACTTTGAAAATGAAAAAGGAGACTATGATAAGGAATTTGAGTCAAATGGACTTACCATAGTGTGCGATCTCAAGAGCTGGCTATATTTAAAAGATGTAGAGATTGACTACTCAGATGATTTACTAAATGGGGGGTTCAAGATCAAGAACCCAAACGCAGAACGAACCTGCGGCTGCGGCACTAGTTTCTCTGCCTAATTTTAAATATAAAAGTAAATAATCATGACTATTCAAAATGAACAAACTATAATTGACTCTAATCTTGAAAAGGATTACGAATATGGTTTTGTAACAGATATTGAGTCTGAAACGATCCCACCTGGGCTCAGTGAAGATGTAATAAGGACTATTTCTAAGAAGAAAGAAGAGCCACAGTGGCTTTTAGACTGGCGTCTAAAATCATACCGCCACTGGCTTGATAAACAAGAGCCAAATTGGGCAAATATTGGATACCCAGATATTGATTACCAATCAATTAGTTATTTTTCAGAACCAAAAAAGAAGAAGCTGGCCAGTCTAGATGAGGTAGACCCAAAGTTGTTGGAGACCTATAACAAGCTTGGAATTCCTTTAGAGGAACAAAAAATGTTATCTGGAGTTGCAGTTGATGCGGTTTTTGACAGTGTATCTATTGCAACCACATTTAAAGAAGATTTAAAAAAGGCTGGTGTCATATTTTGCAGTTTTTCCGAAGCCGTAAAAGACTACCCAGATTTAGTCAAAAAGTACCTGGGAACGGTTATACCTCATACCGATAACTACTTTGCTAGCTTAAACTCAGCAGTATTTACGGATGGCTCTTTTGTTTATATCCCAAAAGGGGTTCGCTGTCCCATGGAGCTCTCAACCTACTTTAGAATAAATGAAGCCAATACTGGGCAATTTGAGAGGACACTAATCATTGCTGACGAAGGAAGTCACGTTAGCTACCTTGAGGGCTGTACTGCTCCAATGAGGGATGAAAACCAGCT
>JAYNUL010000001.1:1829-5839 GCA_038281125.1 Fidelibacterota bacterium
TGCGATTCCATTCTCATTGGTGACAAGTGCGGTGCACACACTTTCCCATATATAGACGTTCGAAATCCCTCAGCACAAATGGAGCATGAAGCAACCACATCAAACATTGGTGAAGATCAATTATTCTACTGCAATCAAAGGGGAATTTCATCTGAAGATGCAGTCTCGATGATCGTAAACGGTTTTTGTAAAGAAGTATTTAATGAACTGCCAATGGAGTTTGCTGTTGAAGCAACCAAGCTAATGGAAGTAACGCTTGAGGGCAGCGTTGGTTAAATCTGGAGTGGTGAAATGCTAAACGTAAAAAATCTACACGCTGGTATCTCTGGAAAAGAAATATTAAAAGGTGTTGATCTAAGTATAAGTCCTGGAGAAATCCACGCGGTAATGGGACGAAATGGTTCAGGAAAGAGTACCCTTTCAAACGTAATAACAGGTAAAGATGGTTATGTTATTTCAAAGGGTGATATTGAATATAAAGATGAATCGATAGTTAAGTGGTCACCAGAGAAGAGGGCTTTAGCAGGTATCTTTATGTCATTCCAATATCCGGTAGTAATGCCAGGTGTTAATAATACATACTTTTTGAAAGCAGCATTAAACTCAAAACTGAAGAATAATGGTAAGAAAGAATTAAATGCAGCAGAGTTTTTAAAACTAGTAAAAGAAAAGTTAAACGAATTGGATATGGATACCTCCTACCTTCAGAGAGCAGTAAATGAAGGGTTCTCGGGCGGAGAAAAAAAACGAAACGAAATACTTCAAATGCTTACACTAGAGCCAGAACTAGCGATCATGGATGAGACTGATTCAGGTTTGGATATTGACGCATTAAAAGTAATCGCAAACGGAGTTAATAAATACAGAAACCCCAGTAGATCTTTTCTTGTAATTACACACTATCAAAGACTTCTCAGGTATATTGAACCAGACTATGTTCATGTCTTAATTGACGGAAAATTTGTTCGTTCAGGAGGAAAAGAGCTTGCACTTGAGTTGGAAGAAAAGGGATACGAATGGCTCGAGGAATAATGCCTGATTATTTTAAATCAGAGTTTGTAAAGATAATTGACAGAAAATATTTTGCTAAAGAAGCTAATCCTATTAGGACAAGAGCATTTGATAACCTTATTAAACTTGGCCTTCCTAATAAAAAAGATGAGAACTGGAGATTTACAGATATATCGTCTATTAAAAAAGGCAGTTTCAGAATTTCAGAAAAAAAGGATGCTCCCAATGCCGATTACAATATTTCTGGGCACCAATTAGAATCTCTGAAAACGGTGGTTTTTTTTAATGGGCACTTTCAAGAAAGTTTATCAACGTTGCCAAAAAGATTACGAGTCATATCCAATCAGGAATACATGGAACATAATGGCTGGGCTTTATCACAACCAACCAAATCCTCATTTGATCTTTTAAATACAGCATTTATGGATAGTGGAGTATCTATTATTGTTGATAGAGATATCCAGATTAATGAACCAGTTAGGCTTTTGTTTATTTGCTCTGGTGATGAGAAATTAATGACCTCTCCAAGGATTCACGTTGATGTTGGAGAATCAAGTTTCCTCTCTCTTTTTGAGCAGCACGTTGGAGATTGCAGTGAATACTTTTTCAACCAATCTGTGATTGTAAACATTGAACAGAATGCAAGATTAGACCATATTAGATTACAAAACAATTCTGAATCAACAATAAATATGGGAAACCTCCACGTAAAACAACAAAAAGATTCAACCTATGATTTTGTTCAATTTGCGTTTGGAGGAAAATTGGGTAGAACAGATGTGAATATAGATCTTTGCGAAAAAGGAGCTAATTGTTTTGTTAAGGGTCTTAGTTTATCAGATCATAAACAACACCTTGATGTAAACGTTGTTACCAATCATTACGCTCCCAATTGTATAAGCGGCCAAAACTTTAAATCCATACTTAAAGATCATTCTTCAGGTGTTTTCAACGGGCGGGTTATTGTGCATGCTGGAGCACAAAAAACTGACTCGAGTCAATCCAATAAAAATTTATTATTATCAAAAGATGCATTAATGAATTCAAATCCACAGCTTGAAATATATGCTGATGATGTTAAGTGCTCTCATGGCTCTTCAACTGGTGCATTAGAATCAGATGCATTATTCTACATTAGGTCGCGAGGCATTGACCAAGAAACTGCTACCGCTTTGTTGGTACACGGTTTTGCATCTGAGATCATTGAGGCCATTAAAAATCAAGATATCAAAGATCTTGTAATTACGTATTTCAACAACTGGCTTGAACAGAAGAACTAATGAACATACAACAACAATTAACTAGTCTTAGAGAATTATTTATGCTCTTTGAAGATCCTAAAGATAAATTTGTTCAGCTAATGGATATGGCAAAAGAATCGGAGCATTTAAAAGAGAATGAGAAAATTGAAAAAAATAAAATTAATGGGTGCACCTCAAGAGCATGGGTTGTTATAGAACAAAATAGCGATCATACATATACCTTTAGAACGGACTCTGATTCATTAATTGTAAAAGGACTTTTAACCATTTTAGAACAGATATTTTCTGGACAAACTGCAGATAATATTCTTTCAACCAACAGCAGTGACATACTCTATTCAATTGGACTTGATAAAACCATTACCAGCCAAAGAACAAATGGATTTTCTAGTGCAGTTCAAAAAATTCACAATTCTTTAAAATGAATTCCACTAATCCAGAATCAATTCGACTACTCCGTGACGTAGATGCCTATATGGTGCCTTCCGGAGACGAGGTAAAGTTACTTGCTGGAAATCTAGTAAAGATTACCCAGGCACTGGGCGGTAATTATACTGTTATAATGAATGGGAACATGGTTCAAATAAGGGCGGAAAATGCTGACGCACTTGGGATAGAGGTAAAAGAGCAAGAAAAAACTGAACCTTCAGGGGATATTGAAAAACAGATTTGGGACCAATTAAAAACCTGCTATGATCCAGAAATACCTGTAGACATAGTTGAACTTGGCCTTATATATGATTTGTCAATGGAGGATGGTAAAACAGGAAAGAAAGTAAGTATTAAAATGACTTTAACTGCCCCTGGTTGTGGTATGGGGCCTGTAATTGCAGATGAAGTTGACCGTAAGGTTAATGGACTTGATGGAGTAGAAGATGTTTCTGTTGAATTAGTTTGGGAACCAATGTGGACAAGAGACATGATGAGCGAGGCAGCACAGCTTGAGCTTGGTATGTTCTAATGAAACCGTCAGTAAAATCCGATTTTCCTATATTTGATGATTCTGATCTTGTTTATTTAGACAATGCATCTACCACACAAAAACCTCATCAAGTATTGGATGCAATACAGTCGATGTATTCAAAAACTAATGCAAATGTACACAGAGCATTATATGATATAGGTAGTGAGGCTACTGAGAAGTTTGAAAATTCTAGAAAAAAAGTTTCAAACTTTATTCACTCAGAATCTGAAAGTGAAATTATTTTTACAAGTGGGACCACTGAATCAATAAATCTACTTGCCCACAGCCTAGGAAACAAACTCGGCCCCGGAGATGATATCCTGGTATCTGAGATGGAACACCATGCAAATCTCGTTCCATGGCAGATGGCATGCAGGCGAACCGGCGCTAATCTTAAATTCATTCCTATGAATGAAAATGGCGACCTTGACCTAACCAATTTAGAAACAACTTTTTCAGATTCAACAAAGATTATTTCAATTACTCACGTATCCAATGTTCTTGGAACCATAAATCCAATAAATCAGATAGCCAAGATTGCTAACGAAATAGGAGCTATATTTATCGTTGATGGAGCACAGGGTGTACCGCATCAACCAGTTAATGTTAAAGAATTGGGATGTGATTTTTATGTGTTCTCAGGTCATAAAATGTTGGCCCCAACCGGCGTTGGAGTATTATGGGGTAAGATAGAAAAGTTAGAAGACATGGACCCATTCATGGGAGGAGGTGAAATGATTGAAACTGTTACAATGGAGTCTTCTACCTGGAAC
>JAYNUL010000001.1:5939-27013 GCA_038281125.1 Fidelibacterota bacterium
ATGAAACAGATATTGATCTTTTTTGTAATTCTCTGGCTAGTATTAAACAATATTTTTAAATGGAAACAATCCTACTTGATGACTTCTTAGATAATGGTATCATCCGTGAAAAGTCTTTTCGTGAAATGGTTGATAAATTAGATCTAGATCAATACAAAGATAAGAAAGTTATCATTAAAGGATGTGCCAGTGTTACCGTCCCAACCTGGGCATATCTAATCCTTACAGCACAGCTTGCACAAGTCGCAAAAAAGATTTATTATGGGGAACCACGATATGCAGTCAAAATCTATAGCAGAAGAGATACCTAGAGATGTCTAAAGAACGTGTAAGTTGGAATACTTATTTTATGAACATTGCAAGAGAAGTATCAACTCGCTCCACTTGCAGTAGAAAGCATGTTGGAGCAGTAATTGTTAGAAATAAAACCATTTTATCAACAGGATACAATGGGAGTATAAAAGGCCTTCCTCACTGCGATGACGTTGGATGTGAAATGGTTGACGGACACTGTATCCGAACTACGCATGCTGAAGCAAATGCAATTGTTCAGGCGGCAAAAAATGGTGTAAAGGTTGATGGGTCTGAAATACATGTTACCGCATCCCCATGCTATAACTGTTTCAAACTCATTGCAAACGCAGGGATTAAAATAATCTATTACGATGAGCTATATAGAGACGAGCGAATTATAGAACGTGCAAAAGAAGTTGGTATTAAACTGATTAGTTTGGAGGATCACGCTAAAGGTTAACCCATGAATGTTCGAAAGGTAAATTATAATCAAAAAGACGCTCCATATGAATTTACCAGATCTCTTAAACAAACTGGGTTTAGCATTTTAACTAATCATCCGATTAAGAAGGATCTAATTGATAATGTGTATATGGAATGGAAAAGTTTTTTTAATTCCAGCTTAAAAAACAAATATCTTTTCGATCCAATAAAACAGGATGGTTATTTCCCTTTTTTAACTGAAAATGCAAAGGGTCACTCGTTAAAAGACTTAAAAGAGTTTTATCATATTTACCCTTGGGGTAGGTACCCAAAAGAGATATCTGATGCTACAAAAATTTTGTATAGTCAGCTGCTTCAACTGACGTCAACCTTACTAGGCTGGATACAGGAAGAAACTCCAGAAGAAGTAAAATCTAATTTTTCAGTTCCGCTTAATGAAATGATCATAGATAGTAAGAAGAATCTCTTACGAGTCATTCACTATCCTCCCCTTGATGGTAATGAAAAAGATGGCGCTTCTCGTGGGGCTGCACATGAGGATATAAATTTAATAACAGTGCTTGTCGCCGGGACCCAACCTGGACTTCAGGTAAAAGATACAAATGATTCCTGGCACGATGTATCCTGTGACCCTGGGTGCCTTGCAATCAATACGGGTGATATGCTTCAGGAGGCATCAGCGGGATACTTCCCGTCCACTACCCATCAGGTAATAAACCCAAAAGACAACATAGAAAATGTTAGTCGATTTTCAATGCCTTTATTTTTACATCCCAGAGATTCAATCAAGTTGTCTGAAAAATACACTGCAAAAGAGTATCTTGATGAGAGGCTAACAGAAATCGGTTTAAAGGGTTAAAAAATTAATTCTTAAAATTTTAAAAGGTACGCTACTCAAGCCCTTTTGAAACCATTTCGGCAATATCAACAACTCTGATGTTTTCTTCATTCCCCGTGGTCTTGACACCATCCTCAAGCATAATATTACAAAAGTTGCATGCTGCGGCAATTGTTTTTGCTTTAGTGTCAACCGCTTGATTGACTCGATGCTGATTGATCCTCTCCCCTGTTTTTATCTCATACCACATGTTCCCTCCTCCCGCACCACAACAAAAACTGTCAGATTTACTTTGCTCCATTTCTAGAATACTGCCCTCTTTTAGAACTGACTGCAGTACCTTCCTCGGAGCATCATACTCGCCATTATGCCTTCCCAAGTAACACGGGTCATGAAATGTAATATCTTCATCAAGATAGGGTTTTGGTTCTATTTTCTTTTCATTGATTAGTTCATCTATATATTGAGAATGGTGTACAACATCTAACTCAATCCCCATTTCTGCATAATCATTTTTTAATGTTGTAAAACAATGGGGACATTGAGTAACTATTTTTTTGAAGTTATATTGTTCAAAGGTTTCTTTATTCTGTTCTGCCATGGTTTGAAAAAGGTATTCATTTCCAATTCTTCTTGCCGAGTCTCCTGTACAAGTTTCTTCATTTCCAAGGCAGGCATAATCAACATTCGCTTCATTCAAAATTTTTGCTACAGATTGAGATATTTCTCTACCACGTGAGTCGTAGGCTCCACTGCATCCAGCCCAATACAAAACATCAGTATTTTTCTTTTCACGCATTAGTGGTACATCTAAGCCATCCATCCAATTTTCTCTATCCTGAGGTGAAAGCCCCCAGGGATTTCCATAGTTTTCCATTTTCTCAAATGTTTCCACAGCATCTTGAGGAAAGTTAGACTCCATCATAACCAGATTCTGCCTAGCTCTGAGTATATCTATCATGGGCTCATTCCCTACGGGACAAACTTCAACACAATAGCCACAGGTAGTGCAGCTCCATGCTGCTTCCTCTGTTAACATCCAATCTGTCAATGCTTTATCAATAGATTCACCATTTGCAATTGTTGATATATTATCATTGATAAAATATCGTTTATTTATTTCAAGTGCGGACGGAGATAATTCTTTACCAGTTTCGTAGGCAGGACAAGCGTCCTGACACCTACTACATTGTATGCAGGCATAGCCATCTAATAATTGTGTTTGGGGAAGGTGCTGAATTTGTGCTGCTCCAAATTGATCAAGTTCTTCATCCTCAAAGTTAATTGTTTCAATCGCCGCCATCGACCTACGTTTTTCTGAGGCCATAATATTTAATGGCCCCATAAATAAGTGAGCATGCTTGGAATATGGGAAGTAAGGCAGAAACAAAAGTATGAGACCCAGAGCTAGCCACCAGGTAGCATGCTCAGCAATTGTTAGTGTGTTGGGTGATAGCGTTGACCACAGGGTTGCAACAATGTTAGCTGCTGGCTGACTCCAATCGGTACCGTGGATTGCAATCTCAAAACTTGCGGACAAAAATCTTGAGCCAATGTGAACAATTATAAAAGCACCTACAATAAAAGAATCAAACTTCATTCCTGCCTTTGCCCTATCAGATAACAGAACGGGATCTTTTATAGTAAGTCTATCTTCTTGTATTATAAAACGACGAGCAAGAAAGTAAAACACCCCTAGTAGTACCAGAATACTAAAAGTATCAACGAATAACCGATATATGTCACCAGTAATACTGTTGGGAAGAAATTTAAAATTAGGTATAAAGCCGTATAAAACATCAATAATGTTTACGAGAAGATAAAGGGTAAATCCCCATGCTACTAGAGCATGAATAAATCCTACGACTGGACGAGTTTTAAAAAGTGTTTTTTGGCTTATGAATGCAATAAGGCCTGCATTCCAATTCTTTATTACCTCTGTCCAAATGATAGGATTAGTTCCAGTGAGGATAACCTTGAACATTTTTTTAAAGGTAATGTATGAAGCTCCAAATGAGCCAATTACCATAACAACAAAAATTATTTTTTCAAGATTGGATAGCAATTATTATGAATTATCTAATGATTCAATAAGCCTTGGAACTATTTCAAGAACATCACCAACAACTGCATAATCAGCAATTTCAAAAATTGGCGCGTCTGGATCTTTATTAATAGCTAAAATACTTTTTGCGCCCTTCATCCCCACAACATGCTGAATTGCGCCTGAAATACCAAGTGAAAAATATAGCTTTGGAGCAACATTACTACCTGAACTCCCTACCTGTCTGAATGAATCAATCCAGCCTGAGTCTACCACCGGACGACTTGCAGATACCTCAGCTCCTATCGCCTTAGCGAGATCAAATGCCAAGGAAATGTTCTCTTCTTTTTCAATCCCACGACCAACAGAAACCAGTATTTCTGCACTCTCAAGGTCTATATCTCCAGCCTCTTCTTGGAATGGTTCTTCAGATTTGGAACGTACAGCACTTGAATCGAGGCTGGGTTCATACACCTCGGAATCGCAGGAACCTAATTTTAAATCTTCTTCACTGAAAGCAGCAGATTGAAAACTAAGTATGAATTGATTCATGGATGATGAAATTTCTGCATTGAGTTTTGCATTAAGTACTTGTTTTATATACTTATTGTCACTCACAGAAACAATATCAGGAATAAAGGGTATTCTTAACTTGGCACTTACTCTGGGCATAAAGTCTCTAGTCTGATATGTGTGGCCTGCAATAACAAGATTCGGAGATAGAGCTTCAATAACCTGACTGACAATGCTAGAATACCCATCTGCATTGTATGACTTTACAAGCTCATGGTCTACGGTTAATACTCTTTCTATATCGCATGCTTTTAAAAAAGAGATAGTTTTTTCTGATCCTTCACCAATCACAAGAGCGGTTACTTTGTTACCCAAACTTTGGGCCCCAGCGATTGCCTCTTTGCTGAGTCTATGAATAGAACCCTGGCTATGTTCGATTACAACAAGAATGTTCATAGATTAAATAACCTTAATCTCTGACTTCATTATATCTACAATACGCCCGACAACATGGTCTAGATCGCCTTCAATTACTTCTGTTTGCTTGGAAGTTGCGGGTACAAATATTTTATCGATAGCCTGGACCTTATCTCCTGCTGTTAGACTGGAAGCGGAAACTATTTTAATCTCTTTCTTTTTTGCACCCATGATGCCTTTTAGTGACGGATATCTAGGAGTGTTGAGTCCAGACTGGATACTTATTGATGCTGGAAGCGGTAACTCCACCCATTGAAACCAGCCAGATTCTAGTTCTCTCTTAACCTTTATTTTATCTTGAGAAAGGTCTGTTTGAATAACTAAGGTTGCAGTGGAAAATCCAAGCATTTCTCCAATTAAAATTCCAGTCTGACCCATTCCGGTATCATCAGACTGTAATCCAGTGAGGATAAGATCAAAGTTTTCACCTTTCAAAGCATCCGTAAATCGCTCAGATATCAAAAGTGGATCTGTCTCTATAATTTCATCTTCTTGAATATGAATACCCCTATCTGCCCCTTTGGCAAGCCCCTCACGTATTACCTTTTGGACACGACTTGGTCCCATGCTAACCACTACCACTTCTCCTGAACCAATTTTTTCTTTAATAATGAGAGCTTCTTCCAATGCAAAGTTGTCAGGTGGGTTCATGACATACGTAATTGATGATTCATCTATCCAATCATTTGATTCATTGATGGGCAAAGAAGATTCAGACCCAGGAACTTGTTTGACGAGCACAGCTATTTTCATTTTAGGTATAGAAAGGATTATTGAACTAATTTATATGTATAATTTAATTGGCATAAAGTAATACACCAACTATCATGGAAGAATTTTGGATTAGGATTATTGTAGAAGCAACCTTCATCTTTGGAAGCATCCTGACGCTCTATTGCTTATATATCCTGTGGGCTAGACGTAGCTATAAAAATTCGAGCAAACCAAGAGAATGAAAACTTCTTTGAGGATTGATATTTCTTGTTTAGGTTTCTACATAGTCTAAAAACTATAACGAAAACCAAACCAATAAGTACAGTGATACTTAAAATATTTAATAATTAGGAGCAAAATATGACTAAATTGTTAAAGTCTTTAATTGTTTTAACCTTCATTGCTAACCTATCCTACTCTCAAAGTCTTCAAGGAAATGTAAACTGTGTTGGAGCCATTGTTGAGTACACATATGTGGCTAGGGCGATGGAAAGTCCTGAGGATACAGCAAACGGAGCATCTCATATGGTTACAGCTTCATGGCCAAGTTCTGCAGCAGCCGCTGCTGGTCAGGGTTTTACAAGAACCCTAGCGTCCTATGAAGTAGGTGATACTATTACAACTGCATTGGTTCCTCTTGTAACTCCAGAATTGTTACTTTTCGCAGGAGTTGCGATGGATGTGGATCTGAATGATGATGGAACATTTACTATTAATGAAGGAAGTACATATCCAACAACGGAAGCAGACAATTGTTCAACTTACTCAGTTGTACCTGCGGTTTCTGAAAATGGGACGTGGACAAGTACCCCAGGTTTTGCTCATCCAGATGATCCAAGTATGTATTCTATGGGATGGGGTATCTCGTTGTCAGATGTTTTTGCACAGTTTGGAGCTGCAGATCTTGTCAATGGCCAATTCGGAGTTGATTATGGGCCCGGTACTCCAATGGAAAATTGGGGTATGGTCAACATACAATATACAGATGACACTCGCACTACACCAAGTGAGCTTGAAATCTACTGGGAAGCTCATGATGGTGTCGCTTCTGGTCTTGGGGTCAATGACGCAGGTCAAAAGAATGATTTCTTAGGGGTACCAGTTTCTCCCGCAGATACAGTCACCATTCATAACATGGAGGCCTATCTAGCGTATGTCCACGCAGACACAAATCTATGGTGGAACCTTGGATGGACTGGAAGTGATGATGACTTTTATCCTGCTATTGGAGCAACAGGACACCCAATTGACCCAGATGACCCAAATACCTTTGAAGTAAACCCAATCAATGGAGATACTTCAGCTGCAGGGGTGGTATCAGTTAACAAAGGTTACCTATTTGATCCAGTTGGTGACGATGGTATTCCTTTTAGTGGTGATGAAGCATTAGCCCCTACAGGCTATTTTTTCACATATAACTTTCTCGAAGCAAACCAAGTGTTTTCAGGAGTTTTTGATGCTGTCTTAGGTGCCACAGGTGATTTACAGACTTCACTTACAGCGGCGGCTGACTCGGTAGCATGGATATATGTACAATCAGACACGTCAGCTATGGTTGGCGCTAGCGTTGGCCAGGCATTGTATGATGAATATGCTGCATGCCTAGGAACAGGTGCATCTGCAGATGCATGCGCTGCAATCTTTGCAAAAGGCCCCACCATGGCACTAATGGGAGTCAAACAAATGTGTATGGATGCAGATGGGTTATATGATGGTCGTGTAGATGATTCAGGTTTAGATTTTAATCAAGAGGATGGCATTGGCAGATTGGTTTTTGAGATTGACAACAGTTGTATCCCAGATAATACAACACAGAGGGTTAATACTTTCTGGGTATATACTGGTATGACTGAGGTTGATGAAAATGCTCCACTTGCAGAGGAGTTTACTCTACACGGGAACTATCCAAACCCATTTAACCCTGAGACTAAAATTAAGTTTGCCACTGAGCGATTTTCTGATGTAACAGTGACAATCTATTCAATCCTAGGTGAAGAGATTTCTGTTGCACACAATGGACAGTTAGCAGCAGGTACATATGATATTACCTGGTATGGTACAGATTCACAGGGCAATAAAGTCCCAAGTGGTGTCTATTTCTATGAAGTACGTTCTGATGATAGAATTCAGAAAGGGAAAATGCTGCTCCTAAAATAAGACATCATTTTAACATACAAATGAAATGATAAATGACAAACAGCCTCGCTAGGGGCTGTTTGTCATTATAAGGGACCTTATGAAATTCTACAGTGCAATTTTTTTGATATTCTCGAACCTATTAGCGCAAGGTGGAACAGTGTCTGGTAAAGTTACCGACGCTACAAACAACTCACCTTTGATTGGCGCGAATGTCATACTTGAAGGTACAAGCCTGGGTGCTGCTACCGATGGTGAAGGTCGATATGAAATCAAAGGGTTAGCCGCAGGGGAATATGTCGTTACCGTTTCTTACATTGGTTTTCGAAATTTTAAAGAAATTGTCACATTAGAAGTCGGACAACGTATCACAAAAGATCTAGTTCTTCAGCCTGAGGCAATAGAGATGGAGACCTATGTTGTCACCGCGTCGAGAAGAAGAGAGCGAGTTGAAGACGCACCCGCAGCAATTTCAGTAATTTCAAAAACAGAAATAAGACGCGAAAGTAATACAAATCTTGGAGACTATTTAAAAGGAACAAAAGGAATAGATTTCACGCAATCAGGGATTGATAGCTATAACATGACCGCTCGAGGATTTAATTCTTCTTTCAGTTCTAGATTATTAACCCTGACTGATGGAAGAATGGCAAATGTTCCCTCCCTAAGGCTAACTGCATACAATGTAATTCCCGTGTCCTTTGAGGATGTTGAGCAGATTGAGGTTGTACTTGGTCCCTCCTCTGCATTGTATGGACCCAATGCCCATAGCGGTGTATTGAATATTGTTACTTCCTCCCCACTAAGATCAACTGGAACCAGTGTTAACATACAAGGTGGAATGTTGAACCAGACGGATACAGACTTATTAAAAAAGTTAACTTTTAGAACCGCACATAAATTTGGTGATATTGGAATCAAGCTATCTGGAGTTGCTCTAGCAGGACAGGATTGGACGCACTTTAACGAAGATGAATTTGAAGGACATGATCCAGCATTTATTGGAAGACCAATACTAAAACATGACCGGTTAGATAAAGGAGGAAGGCTAGCTCCTGAAAGTGATAACAACCCCATATTTACACAAGAAATGCTCGAATACGTAGAAGGATCTGATAAATCCTGGGTAGGATATTATTGGGGAGATTACATTTCTGAATCAGGTGGTGAAGATGGTTCACCTACAATAACACAACAAATGATAGATGAGGCTGCATCAGATCGGTTTAATCGTTTTACGCTTCCCAATGGCAGAGTATTATGGTTCGTCACGTCTGATAAGCTTGGAAAAATTTATGCAGACGGTATTGATAATGATGGGGACGGTGCCATTGATGAACAAATTGATATAGGTATCGATGATGAAGAAGAAGCATGGGTAGATGGCATAGATAATGATGGTGACGGTCTGATCGATGAGAGCGATGAGCTTGGTAGCGCATGGCTTGACCGTTTTGAATCATTCACAGATTTAAATAATCTTCAGGCAACTACTACTAATTATGCTACTCCTGATTCTTCTTGGAGCGTTGTGGATCAATACCACAAGTTTGGTTTCGGTGACTACCTTTACGATTCTAATGGCAATATTGTTTTTGATACTAACAATAATGGTATCTACGATGACAGCTGGGGATCAGATGGCCTCGACAATGACAATGATTGGGGTCCATATAAAGATGCTTTAGGAAATGCATATAGTATTGGTCGTGAAGAATTTACAGACCTCAATGGTAATGACCTGTACGATAGCGATGTTGGGGAAAGTTATGCTGACATACTTGGGACCCTTGTGTTACTGGATTTTGGACTTGATGGAGTCCCTGCTAACGATGCAAACGAAGATGGTGACTATGATGATGAGGGTGATATAGCCCCAGACTATGGAGAAGGAAATGGTGTCTGGGACGGTGAAACTTATGTGGATCTAAATGGGAATTCAGAGTGGGATGTTTTTGACAATAATGACCTAGATGGTAATGGACTGCCGAGCATAGGTGAAAATGGCGTAGACGAATTTGATGAAAGAGATTTTTCACTGAACTATGGAGGCTTGAGTAATGTTTATAAAGATGCAAATGATGATGGTGTTGATGATTATCCTGAATTTAATGTGCGAAATTATCGGTATGATTTACGTCTAGATTGGGAACCCAATTCTGATTTTTCATTTAATCTATCTCATGGTTTTGCATGGGCAAAAAACATAAACATAACTGGAATCGCTCGCTATCTTGCAGACGGATGGATTTATAGATACTACCAGAGCAGGATGAGGTGGAAAAACCTGTTTCTACAATCGTATTTAAATTCTAGCTACTCTGGCGACCCCGCTCGTCCTACAAGGAACCTCGCAACCGGTAGCATTATATATGATCGATCAAAAAAGTTTAGTCTTCAGCTACAACACGTAAATGAATGGAGAGGCGGAGACATAAGATTTGTTTGGGGTCTGGACTACTTCTTAACAATGCCAGACACCAGAGGTACCATCCTATCAGATAAAGACCTCATGGACAGGCGAGATAATAATGGAAATGGAGAGTCTGGCTCCCCATATGTGTTTGATGATAAAAGTGATGATACATGGTATGATGATGGAGAAAGGTACACAAGATGGAGTACAGAAGATAACTCACAATTTGCGACACCGAATGATGATGCTGACCAGGACGCAGTTTACGGCGCAATAGCTGATGGAATAGATAATGATGGTGACAGTGATGATTTTGATGACCTTAATCAAAATGGTATTCCAGACTTTGTGGATGCAAATAACAATGGCACATTTGATTCAGGAGAAACGTTAGAGCCTGGGGTAAAATGGCTTGGTGGTCAATACTTTTATGTTTTTGCTGATGGGATGGATAACGATGGTGATGGTCTAACGGATGAAAATATTGATGAGGGAATTGACGAGGCCTCTGAGGACAATCGATACACAGTTAACGAATTAGGCGCCTACTACCAGTTTAACTGGAAGATAAATAATAAATGGGAATTGATTCAAGCTACTCGCCTCGATGCTCATGATCGCCTTACAGATTTAGTTGAATTCAATAACCAGGGATATGGGATGGGCTATAGTCCCTTTGATTGGAAATTTAATTTTGATAAAAAGGATGGACTTCAAATATCTCCAAAAGTTGGTCTTGTACACCGACCAAGAGAAAATCAAAACTACAGGCTGACCTGGGCCAGAGCATTTAACACGCCAACGAATCAAGCCCTATTCCTCGACATATTTGTCACAAGAGTTTCTGTATTTAAGGTATATGCACAAGGAGCCGACGGAGGATACGTATTCCCAAGAGACTCAGTTGGGAATCCTTACTGGTACAATCCATATGAAGGAATATATGCTCCGGTGGACACCAGTAATTCAATTTATTTTTATCCTTCAACGGATCCGAAAATCGAAGGCTTTTATGGTATGGAAGTAAAGGATCTCCCAGAGATCAAACCAGAGATAGTCAATTCTTGGGAGTTTGGATATAAGGGTAGACTCAATAACCGATTATTTGGTACTCTGGATGTATACACAAGTCACTACAGCAGCTTTGTAAGTCCCGTTACTTTCATTACCCCAATTGTTATAGAAAAGTCAGTGCTTGAGACTGACTATGATGGAGATGGAATAATAAATACAATCGAGGATATTTCTAACAATGATATAGTTGACCAGGAAGATTATGATGAATCGTTTGATCACTGGCGTGGAGGATTAAAAGGTGTTACGGCAATGGATACGATGCCAGGATACACACCTCCTGTTGTGGTTGGGTATATTAACTACGGTGAGGTTGATATGTGGGGATTTGATGCAAGTCTAACCGCACTACTAAATCTGGAATGGTCGATAGATGCAAATTATTCCTATCTTGGAATGAATGAATTTCTTAACCCCATTACCAATGCAATGGATCCCATCAATGCGCCACGACATAAGATGGGATTTAAGCTTCAATATAATTCTAGAAAATTGCCCGTGACTGGTTCACTCAACGCGAGATATGTTGATGGCTTCAAGTGGTCCTCTGGAATATACTTTGGAGATATAAAACCCTACACCCTTTTTGACGTGCATTTAGGATATGAGTTCACCAAAAACTTGAAAGCAAACTTCACCATCACTAACCTCCTAAACCATCGCCATACTCAAATCATTGGTGGGCCCTCCCTTGGAAGGGTTATGCTTCTTAGATTACAAACTGCATTCTAATTATACCTAGACTATTAATCTATTTTCGTTTCTCATTTTCTGATAAGACGAATCAGTAAAAGGTTTTAGGATTTGCTAAGATAAAAAGATGAAAAATAATCAAAAGGTACGAATTGGATGCGCATCTGCTTTCTGGGGTGACACTTCAACCGCTGCAAAACAGCTTGTTGAGAAAGGAGATCTTGACTATCTAGTTTTTGACTTTCTTGCTGAGGTTACGATGTCCATTTTAGCGAGAGCAAAGTTAAAAGATTCTGATAAAGGTTTTGCTGGTGACTTTTTAACCCAGATAGAACCTCTTCTTCCAAGGATTAAACAAAAAGGAATTAAGGTACTAACAAATGCTGGAGGTATTAATCCAACATCTTGCCGGACATTGCTTGAAAAAGCCGCTAAGAAAGAAGGAATAGATCTAAAAATTGGAATTGTTACTGGCGATGACCTCGTTCCTGAAATACCTAAGATAGAAAAATTTGGAATTACAGATTTGGATACAGGTAATCCTTTTCCTAAATCATGTTTAAGCATCAATGCTTATTTAGGCGCTTCAGGATTAGTGGCAGCATTAGATAAAGGTGCTGACATTGTTATCACAGGAAGATGTGTTGATAGCGCACTAGTTTTGGCTCCTCTAATGCATGAGTTTGGTTGGAATGAATCTGACTATAATCTATTAGCAAGTGGAAGTCTGGCTGGACATATTATCGAATGCGGAGCACAATGCACGGGAGGTAATTTTACAGATTGGAAAGACGTTAATGGGTTTGAAGACATGGGATTCCCAATCGTTGAGGTTGAAGAAAATGGAGATTTTATCGTGTCAAAGCCTGATGGAACTGGAGGAATGGTAACATTCGGAACAGTTGCAGAGCAGTTCTTATATGAGATTGGAAATCCAGCAGAATACATTCTGCCAGATGTTGTATGTGATTTTACAGAAGTCACTATTAAGGATCTTGGTGAAGACCGTGTTCACGTTAGTGGCGCATCTGGTTCACCACCGACTGACCAATACAAAGTGTCTGCAACCTTTATGGATGGTTATCGTGTTAATGGAACACTGGTTATTGGCGGCAGAGATTCAGATTTGAAGGGTGAAATAATTGCCAACGCTATCATAAAAAAGGTAAATAACATTCTAAAAGAAAAAGGATTAGATCAGCTTAATAAAACTTCCTATGACCTTATTGGTACCGATTCAATCTATGGTAAGAATCATTCAAAAATAGAATCAAAGGAAATAGTCTTGAGGCTAGCTTCGAAACACCAACAAAAGGAGGCTCTAATCATACTGTCTCAAGAATTAGCTCAGGCAGTTACTGGCATGCCAGCTGGAGTCATAAATTATTTAGGTGGGAGACCTCCTGTGTCCCCATCGATAGAGTTATTTTCTTTCCTTTATGCAAAAGATCAAGTGAAAGTTGAGGTCGATATTGAGGGTCAAATTAGCTCCGTAAAAATAGGCAGTGCTGGAGGGTACAATCTGAAAATGAAAAATGTAAGACTGGAACCAGAGTCACAAAACAAGAGTCAAAATTTATCAAAGGTCCCTTTATATAAACTAGCATTTGCAAGAAGTGGAGATAAAGGAAACCATGCTAATATTGGAGTCATTGCTCGAAAACCTGAATATTTTGAATACATAGACCGTGAGCTAACATCTAAGGCAGTAGAAAATTATTTTTCCCATGTTCTAGAAGGCAAGGTCTTAAGTTGGTACGTTCCAAGTATTAATGGAATCAATTTTCTGCTTAAAGATTCACTTGCAGGTGGCGGAATGGCAAGCATGAGTATTGATCCGCAAGGTAAGTCCTATGCCCAGCAATTGCTCGATTATGAAATTCCCGTAGATGATGAATTATTTTCTAGTTTAAATAAAAAATGATAAACATTTATTTTGGAGAAATAGTCGTGCAAAATATTCAAATTTATTTTACATTGATTGCTAAACAGAATAAAGTATGATTAGTCTACCAAATACTAAACTGTGTCATTTAGAATTTCAAGATGAATGGTTAACCATTTCACTTGATAATCATAAAAAAAGAAATGCTTTGTCATCTGAATTAATTGTTGAATTGATGGAGGTTTTAGATTTAGTCAGAGATGAAAAAATAGTGCGTGGTATTCTAATTAAAGGGCAGAATGATATTTTCTGCTCTGGTGCTGATCTAGATGAGTTACATCAGATTACCTATAATAAAAGTCAGAGTGAAAAAATGACCATTGACATGAGTACAAAAATTGGTCATTTACTAAATCTTATTGATGCTATACCAAAACTTACTGTATCAGTCATCGAAGGACCCTGTATAGCAGGAGGATTCGGGATGGCATGTGCAACTGATGTAATTATTACAATGCATAACTCAGTTTTTAAGCTGTCTGAAACAAGACTTGGACTAACCCCTTCACAAATTGCACCATATGTTTTAAGAAAGGTTGACTACTCCAAAGCTCGATTGCTAATGCTTCTAGGTGACAGTATTGATGGTAAAGTTGCATATGATATTGGTCTAGCAGATTATTTGGCAACAACAGAAAAAGAAGTGCAAGATCACATTGACCAGCTTAAATCAAAATTGAATAAATGTTCCCCAAATGCTTTTGCAATTACAAAAAATATGGTTTCGAAACATGCTTCAATAAACATACAAAAATCTGCAGAATTATTTAGCAAATGTGTCAAGCACCCAGAAGGAAAAGAAGGTCTCGAGTCTTTTTTTGAAAAACGTAATCCATTTTGGGTCAAGAACAAAAGCAAATCATAATATTTTTAGTTTGAAATGTCCCAAAGTTTTAGAGCTATAGTAGTCAGTAAGAAGAACGATAAGTTTAATATAGATATAAAAGATAGAACGATTGACGAACTTCCTGATGGTGATCTTTTGGTTCGAGTGGAATTTTCATCATTAAACTATAAAGATGCGCTATCTGCCACTGGTGCAAAAGGGGTAACAAAAGTGTACCCTCATACTCCAGGTATTGATGCTGCAGGAATTGTTGAACAATCTAATGATGAAAATTTCCCCATAGGATCTTCCGTAATTGTCACTGGCTTTGACCTTGGTATGGATACAAGTGGTGGGTTTTCAGAGTACATAAGAGTACCAAGCCAGTGGGCAGTAAAGTGTTCTTCTGATTTTTCAACCAAAGAAGCAATGATGCTAGGAACAGCGGGTATAACAGCGGGACTGGCAATCTTATCAATAGCTGATAAATTGCCTCTAAATAAATCTAAAGCAGTAGTCAGCGGAGCAACTGGTGGTGTAGGAAGTATTGGGGTAAAGCTATTATCTCAGCTTGGGGCTAATGTTACAGCAATAACAGGGAAAATGGATAAAAAATCATGGTTAAAAAAGATCGGTGCATCCAAGGTATTAGATAGAAAAAGGTTTATTGATTCTACAAATCATCCTTTGAGTAAAGGAAAGTATGATATTGCTCTTGATGTTGTAGGGGGGCGAATTCTGTCTTCTATTATTGCATCTATGAATTATGGTGGAATTATTACAACATGTGGTAATGTTGGTGGACCAGAATTTGAGACAAGCGTTTTCCCTTTTATACTCAGGGGCAATTCACTAATTGGAATAGACTCTGCGGCTTGCTCAATTGAAAAGAAAAAGATAATATGGGAAAATTTTTCATCTAAATGGAGATTGAATGGGCTTGAAGAAAACTCCAAGATAGTAAGTTTGAAAAATATGATCCCTGAAATTGAGAAAATCCTAAACGGAAACCTAACCGGTCGTGTGGTGCTTAAGTTTTAACTACAGCTATTAATTATCAATGCTAAAAATTTTAGATAATATTGACAGAAGTCTACTAGTATGGCTCCACGAAAACCATGTTCCAATATTGAATCAAGTAATGCCATTCATTACAGATGCAGATAATTGGACCATACCCATTTTATTTTTGATTTTATATCTTGGATTTTTTAAAGGGAAAAAAGGGAAAATTGCTCTCTGTTTACTAATTATATCACTGTCAATAAATGATTCTATCTGTGCTCAAATATTGAAACCAACCTTTGAAAGAGTTAGGCCATCACATACGTCAATCGAGGGTTTGAATCTATTAGTATCAAAAGGTGGAAAATGGAGCATGCCATCTAACCATGCATCTAACATGTTTTCCTTAGCGGTAATTCTTTCCTACTTTTTTAGCAGATTTAAGCTAATTCTATTTTGTTTAGCAACAATCATTGGGATCTCAAGAGTATACGTTGGGGTCCATTATCCTGGTGATGTGATGATTGGAGCTCTAGTTGGATACTCAATAAGTTGGGTAATTATCACTCTCTGGGTGATCTTAAAAATGAGGGAATTAAAAAGACGTCAAACTTGGGTCTGGTATGAGAGCGAGCCGCCTATATTTAAAAACTAATTTGGAAGATTTTCTTCAGGAGGCTTTACTCCAAATGAAGAAAATCCTTCACCCTTAGTAGGCATCCTAATTTCCCCATGCTTTGACTCAAATTTTTTAATATTATCATTTAAAGCTGCTAAGTAGGCTTTAGCATGCTGGGGCGCCATTATTATCCTTGAGTGGACTTTTGCTTTTGGGACGCCAGGAAGGAGTCTTGTAAAATCCATGACAAACTCTGCTGGTGAATGAGTTACAACAACAAAATTAGCATATTCGCCAGAGCTAATTTTTTCATCTAACTCAATATTTATCTGTTGAATATTTTTTTTATCTTTATCCATTATTGCTGTGTCCCCTTTTTCGTGCTGAAGTCTCTTTCGTTAAATTCCTCCCAATCGTCATTGATTCCATCAAACTGAGTATAATCCTTTATTCCTGTATCTTCTTCTACATTCTTCGGGTGAAGTTCGTTTTCATAAATATTAAAAAGATCTTTCTTCTTCTCGAATTCACTAGGGTCTCCCTCTTCTTCTTTTGTCTGGTCAAGATCGTCTACATCATCACTATATACATCTTGATCAAAAAAGTCTAGATTTTCAACTATTCCATTAGCCATTAAAAACTCTAGGAAATCAAGGTATTTTCTATTTTTAAGATCAGTAGCGCAATGGGGACACTTTATAGCATCCCTAAGATCTATCTCTTCAATAGTATTTTCACAAGCTGGGCAGATTAAACCTTCAAGCATTTCTTTTTCTCTCTAAAACCGGCGGTTAATATAAAGGCCAACATTTCGGTTGGCAATAGTTTTACAGCATCATTTATATAAATAATTTATTCAGAGCGGATACCTAAAATCTTCTCAACAACTTGATAACTTCGCTCCAAAAAACTATTCTCTACTGGCTGAATGACTATGGAATATAGATCATCTGCGATTGGTGATTGGAATCCTATCTTAATTGGTATTTTCAGCTGCAGTGATAATAAAGAAAGACATTGATTAAAGGACTGATTAAGATCAACAAGCGCGTCAAAGCTTTGATGTCCAATTCTATCTAATACTGCTTTGGTCTTTATTGCACCAAACCAGTTAACATCATTTTCTGTGTAGGTTATAAAATCAGAGTTTGGAATATTATCATAAAAAGTAAGACTACTTTGGTGTGCAACAAACTTAAAGGCCAAGGATGCGTTGCTTTTACTCCTTTTTATAAAATGAGCTACCACCTGAGCAGCATCTTTTTCTGGAGGTAAAAAGAAAAGAATACTCTTAGCACCTCTTCCTGAGTTGGTAATTTTTACCAAAGGAGTTGTATAAAGTCCTCGATTTAAGATCTTTAGATAGAAGAGTAGTATTTTAGTTCGAAATGGAATTTTCATACCAGAATTTAAGTACTAGTAATTTGCAGACAAAAAGTCTCTCAATGACATTCTTATTAACTTTAGTGTATAAATTTATACTAACTAAATAGGCTAGAAATGTCATTTAACAAAAAATTACTTTGGGGTGGGCTAGGATGGGTTGTAGCAGGGCCAATAGGTGCAATCCTTGGATACGCTTATGGATCAATGAATGCAGATCCTAAAAATGAAAATTTTGGTTCAAGTTCTGGGAGACGATATGCTCCTAAAACCCGCCATGGTGATTTTGTAATCTCAGTTTTAGTTCTTCTTGCAAAAGTAATGAAGGCAGATGGTAAACTATTAAAATCCGAACTCCATTATGTAAAAAACTTTTTAATACAGCAATTTGGAGTGTTACAGGCAAAGGAATTAATGATGGTATTTAAAGATATTCTTGACCAAGAGTATCCACTTCGAGATGTATGTCGTCAAATACAAAGATCAATGGACCATCCAAGTAGACTAGAACTCATTCACATTTTATATGGACTATCTGCAGCAGATGGAGATGTACATGAAAAAGAGGTTCAAGTAATTCAAGCAATCGCTAACTATCTTAATATCAGCAAAAATGATTATGAATCGATAAAAGCTACATTTGCAAAAGATAATGGTGCCCCCTATAGAATTCTTGAAATAGATGAATCTGCTAACGAAGAAGAGGTAAAAAAAGCATTTAGGAAAATGGCAAATAAATATCACCCAGATAAAGTTTCTCACTTGGGTAAAGAGATGCAAGACCTTGCAGAGGAAAAGTTCAAGGCAGTCAATGACGCATATCAGCAAATAAAAAAGCACCAAAAATCATCATGAAAAAAGAAAGCCCAGGTAAGTTCCCATATAAGCGGGGTATTTACAGGGAGATGTATAAAGAAAGATCCTGGACCATGCGCCAATATGCTGGTTTTACTTCTAGCGAAGAATCAAACCAACGTTTTCTAAAATTACTTGAAAATGGTGTTATGGGGCTATCTATCGCCTTTGATTTACCAACACAAATTGGGTATGATTCTGACCACGCTATGGCCAATGGCGAGGTTGGTAAAGTTGGTGTCCCAATATCTACACTTGATGATATGGAACGCTTATTTAAAGATATTCCGTTGGAAGATGTATCCACATCAATGACCATAAATGCAACAGCGCCAATACTATTAGCTTTTTATATCGTAGCTGCAGAAAAAAAAGGAGTAAATGTAGAAAAGTTAAAAGGGACCGTTCAAAATGATATCCTCAAAGAGTATTCTGCAAGAGGAACCTATATTTTTCCACCAAAGGCCTCAATGAAATTGGTAACAGATTTAATGTCTTTTTGCTATGATAACGTTCCCAATTGGAATACAATCTCAATATCAGGTTATCACATTCGGGAAGCTGGAAGCACTGCTGTACAAGAATTAGCATTTACATTTGCAAATGCAATTGAATATGTTCAATCAGCAATAGACCGTGGTCTAGATCCTAATAAGTTTGGGCCAAGATTATCTTTCTTTTTTAATTCACATAACGGCTTTTTAGAAGAGATAGCCAAATTTAGAGCAGCAAGAAAATTATGGGCGATGATTATGAGGGATCGATTTTCAGTTACAAATGAAAAGGCTCTGTTTTGCAGATTCCACACCCAGACCGGTGGATCTACACTTACAGCTAATCAAATTGATAATAATGTTGTTAGAACCACTATCCAAGCTCTCTCCGCGGTTTTAGGCGGTACTCAATCCTTACATACTAACAGTAGGGATGAGGCCCTTGCGCTTCCATCTGAAGATACCGCAGAATTAGCGCTAAGGACACAACAAATTATTGCATTAGAAAGCGGTATTACCTCATATCCCGACCCGTTTGGTGGAAGCTATGTTATTGAAGAACTAACAGAAAACTTTTATACAGAGGCAATGCTGATCATTGATGAGATTGATGATATAGGTGGTTCAATTGCTGCAATCGAGAATGGCTATATAGAAAATGAAATTACAAGAAGTGCGTATGAGTATCAAAGACAGGTTGAAGAAAAAGAAAGGTATATAATTGGGGTAAACATACATGAAAAAGAAGATTCATCTGAGCAACATATCCAAAGTATTGATTCGAGGAAGGTTGACATTCACATAAAAAGATTAAAAGACTTAAAGAAGAAACGAAATAACTTGGAAGTGCAATCTTCTCTTGACACACTGAAAAGAACTGCAAAAACAGATGAAAATGTAATGCCTCAAATTATAAATTGTGTGAGAAGTGAGTGTACTCTTGGAGAAATATCTGATGCATTACGCAAAGTTTATGGAGAGTATTGACCTATTGAACACGTTTTCAAAGATCATATCAATCATAATTAATCCCTTACTGGTAGCCCCGCTTAGTTTTGCTATAATGATCTATGATGATGCTTCATTGGAAATGAAACACATTTTCTTCTGCATATCCATTGTATTCACTAATATTTTTCCACTAATTACGATATACAATTTCATTCGATTGGGTAAAGTATCTTCGTTTGATGCCCCAATAAAGGAGGAGCGTATAGAACTTCTTGCGATTGCTGCAATTTATAACGCAGTTGGCTTTATGTTGTTGTGGTACTTGGGAGCTCCACCTATTGTTACAGGATTAATGTTTTGCTATGCTGTTAACACCGCAATTGTATGGCGGATTACAATGGTATGGAAGATATCCATCCATATGATTGGACTTGGTGGACCAATTGTTGCTCTCTGGTTAGCTGGTTATAATTACCCCTTGTTGATGGGGACTGTATTGGTGATTGTTGGCGCTTCCCGCTTGTTTCTTAAGGCACACACTTTCTCTCAAATTATTGTTGGGACAATACTTGCCATGGGCTTAGCATATTTTGAATTAACTTATTTATTTCTTTAAATGATATTTACTAACCTTATTCAAACAAACTTAAGGACCAAACACTTCGGGAAAGAAGTGGAATATTACCAGAGACTAGAGTCAACAAATGATGAAGCTTGGGACCTCATAAAATCAGGTGACGCTGAAAATGGCATGATCATTATTACAGATAACCAGCTTAAGGGAAAAGGTAGAAATGGAAATTCATGGTTTATGGCGCCAAGTAAGGGGCTAGCAATGTCAATAATACTTAATCAAAAATTTACGATAGAAGAAGCCGAACTAATCCCAATTGCTGCTGGTGTATCTATCGCAAAAGCCATCGAAAACAGAGGAGCCAAGCCCCAACTAAAGTGGCCAAATGATATTTTTATTGATGGCCGAAAATGTGGTGGGGTGCTCTGTGAAAGCAAAATATCATCAAATTTAATACATTCGATGGTTATTGGAATTGGTTTAAACATTAATGAAACTGAAACCGATTTTCCAGAACCCCTCAGGGATAAGTCCACATCGTTATCCATAGCAACAGGCCACTCTAACCAGAGAGAACTAGTTTGTGCAATTATTACTACGTTTTTCGAGAGAGCAATGGAAGATCTTAAAACAAATATTAAACTATGGGAAAATTATTGTTTACACATAGATGATCTTGTTTCCTTTAAGCACGGTAATTCTATAAACAAGGGCACATTCAAAGGGATTAACAAACATGGCCACGCGATGATAGATATTGAAGATAAAATACATGTTTT
>JAYNUL010000001.1:27113-60617 GCA_038281125.1 Fidelibacterota bacterium
AATCATGTTTTTGCAGTTTGGGATTTCATGTCGGTGCTGAAAGCATTACAATTAGATTTAACAACTGTTAATGTACCCTGGACGCCAAATAACAATCCAAATACTGCGCGATTTATAAATGAGATTGTGCATGGAGAAGAAAGCGATTTAGATATAGATGGCCAACCAAAGAGCCATTTTGAGATGTATCTAGATGCGATGACAGAAGTCAATGCAAACAGGACCCAAATCGATTCTTTTATTAAAAGTATTAATTCTAAATATAGTGTTTCCGATGCATTAAATAGTGTTGCCATAAATGACGATGTAAAAGAGTTTACTCATTTTACCTTTGAAATAATTAATTCTGGAAAAATTCACTGCATAGCAGCTGCATTCACCTATGGAAGAGAAGATATCATCCCTGAAATGTTCATCGAGATCATAAATGAATTAGGACCCGGGAACGTCCATTGTAATAGACTAAAATATTATCTGGAAAGGCATGTTGAGATAGATGGGAGTCTCCATGGTCCTATTGCAAGGGAAATGGTGAAAGAATTATGTGGAACAGATAAAAAGAAGTGGGAAGAAGTTTTAAATGTGGGTAGAGAATGTATTTTGAAGAGAATCCAACTATGGGATGCGATTTATGATATTATAGTTTAAGATTATAGATACTAAAGGTAGCTACAACATGCCTTTAACATTCCGTAACTCATTTACTCCATTTTTATAAACTGCATGGTCAAAAGACCATTTTAAACATGCTGCTCCAACTTCCCCATCTTTTCTTAGTGCGATGTATCCAATTTGAAAATCGGGATTCCCACCATGCGCTTTAATAACTCTATTCAAAGCCTCTTCACATGCCTCATCAGGGTTGTATCCTTGTCGCATCAGTTCGACTACAAGAAAACTTCCAGTAGATTTGATAACCTCTTCCCCAAGACCTGTTGCGGCAGCGCAACCAATCTCATTATCAACAAATAATGCCGCCCCTATAATTGGACTGTCTCCAACTCTACCATGCATCTTGTAGGCCCAGCCACTGGTTGTACACGCACCAGCAAGATTTCCTTCCCTGTCCTGAACTAGAACAGAGAGAGTGTCATGCGTTTCGTGAGGAGTCATTTCTCGCCTATCTTTTAACCATTTTTTCCATTCTTTTTTTGATTTCTCAGTAAGAAGATTCATTTCTTCGAACCCTTTTGATTTCGCAAATTGTTTTGCACCCTCACCAACTAGCATAACATGCTTTGTATCATCCATTACCATTCTTGCTACTGATACAGGGTGCTTTATATTCTGTAAAAATGCAACAGATCCAGCATTCCCAGTTGAATCCATAACGCAGGCATCTAGGGTTACATGGCCTAGTTCATCTGGAAGACCACCGTATCCAACAGAATTATTTTCTACATCAGATTCAGCGTGCCTTGCTCCTGCCTCTGCAGCATCCATTGCAGACCCTTTGCTTTTTAATACCTTCATGGCTTCTTCATTGGCGGGTATACCAAAATTCCAAGTAGACAGTATTACAGGATTGTTTTTATTATTTTTTATTTTATTTGATTTCGCTAGAATCATTGGAGATGAAGCGCCAGCCAAACTAGCCATCAGGAACTGCCTTCTTTTCATCACACGCTCACTTTTTATGTTTATTGTTGTTCTTTATATAATTAACTATAATGATAATTTATTGACAAGATGAGTTATGTTCAATGAATCATCAAACGAGGCTCTTCTTTAAGCGAATTAGGGTGATTTCGGCTGGAACTCCAATCCTTAGTGGAGGTCCCCAGTAGCCAGTTCCTCTGTTGACGTAAATCTGTGTTCCATCATGGTTGTAGTGCCCAGCAAGGTATGCGTTTGCAAGTTTTGTTGGGTATGTAAATGGCCAAAATTGTCCACCATGTGTATGCCCAGACAATTGAAGATCTACACCTGCATCATGGACTGAATAAATACTATTTGGCTGATGGGCTAGCATAATTTTTGTAGTAGTGTTATCAACATGTTTAATTGCCTTCTTTGGATCTGATCTGTGAGATTTGATTATTTGATGTGCTCGAAAGTCTGTTATTCCGGCAATCGCTATATGTTTTCCATTCTTGGTTATTAATCTGTGCTCATTAATAAGGTTTGTCATACCAAGTCGATCAGTCTCATCAAGCCAGGATTCCGCACCAGAATAGTATTCATGATTACCAGTAACGAAAAAGGTGCCATGCCTAGCAACCATATCTTTAAATGGTTGCAGTTCTTTTGATAGATGTTTTACAGAACCATCAACCATATCACCAGTGACAGCAATTAAATCAGGATTAACATTTTCAATTTTACGCAACACATCATCAACATAGCTTATTTTTATGGTGGGACCTACATGGAGATCAGAAATCTGTGCAATGGTAAAATTTTCAAACTCATCTGGAAGAGACTTGAGAAAGATATCCTGCTCAATTATCGCTGGGCCCTTTCGCGATGAGTAAAATCCATAAGATGTGGCAGCTCCAGAGATTCCAAGTACCCCCAGGGTTAAACTTTTCTTTATAAAATCTCTTTTTGAATCATCAACTTCCTGCTGCGAACCCATTAGATAGCTCACAAAGGTTACTGCATAGCCAAAAAGATCCTTGGTTAAAAGAATTAAAAAGGTTAATACAAAAAAGCCTAGGCTTGTGTATCCAAACAGGGAGATGCGGTCTATGATTTTTGTTTCACTACCGCTATATCTAAGTAAGATAGGCAATAAAGGTAAAATACTTAGAAAAAAGACTAGAATGTATAAGGTTATTCCACCAGACGATGTCAAACCTAAGGTTGGTATTACTTTCCACGCAACGTAACCATGTATGATCCATAACACGGTTAATACAACAATTAGGAACATATTTTTTACTTTTTAAAAACTATTAATTCTAAATACTAAGAATCATATGCAGGGATGCCCGTGACTTCTTGCCCTAATATGAGAGTATGCATTTCATGGGTACCTTCATAGGTAAATACTGATTCGATATTGGCCATATGCCTTATGGGAGAATAGTCCTCCATAATGCCATTCCCTCCAAGAATTTCTCTGGAAGTTCTAGCAATATCTCTTGCAATAAAGCAGTTGTTTCTCTTAGCCATTGAAACCTGCTGAAAGGTCATCTTATTTTCGTCTTTCAATCTTCCCAGTCTATAAACTAGCAACTGCGCTTCAGTAATTCGTGTAACCATTTCTGCGAGCTTTGCCTGAGTTAGTTGATACCCTGCGATAGGTTTTGAAAATTGTTTTCGCTCTTTAGCATAATCTAAAGCTGTGTTGTAACAATCAACAGCAGCTCCTACCATTCCCCATGCAATCCCATATCTTGCTTGAGTAAGACAACTAAGTGGGCCTTTCAAACCTTTAATATTAGGTAGGCGAGAAGAATCAGGAACACGAACATTAGCCATGGATAATTCCGAAGTAATTGAGGCTCTTAAGCTTAATTTACCATGAAGGTCACTTGACGTAAACCCTTCCATTCCTTTTTCTAAAAGGAATCCTCTAACAACACCTTCCTCATCTCGAGCCCAAACGAGTGCTACATCTGCTAGGGAACCATTTGTGATCCACATTTTGTTTCCGTTTATTACCCAATCATCTCCTTCTCTAGTGCAGGTTGTCACCATTCCACCGGGATTAGATCCAAAATTAGGCTCAGTTAGTCCAAAGCAACCTAACAGATTCCCAGAACCCAACCCTGGCAACCATTTTTCTTTTTGCTCTTCCGATCCATAAGAATGTATGGGATACATAACAAGAGCGCCCTGAACACTTGCAAAAGATCGAAGTCCAGAGTCACCTCTCTCTAGCTCATGCAGAATTAATCCATAGGCGACATTGCTGACGCCTGCACCTCCGGATTCTTCTGGAAGCGAGGATCCCATAAATCCCATCTCCCCTAATTTTGTAGCAAGCTCTAGCGGAAAGGTACCTTTTTCATAGTGTTCATGGATTAATGGCATAAATTCTTTCTGCACAAACTCATATGCAGTTCTTTGAATCAAAAGTTCTTCTTCCGACAATAAGTCAGTTATATTGTAAAAGTCAGGTCCAAATGCTTTCATAATTATCCTATTGAATTATTATAAATTAAGACATAAAACCACTTGAATACTGATGGTTTAATGTAAGATTTTTTTCACACCAAAAATTATTAGTTATGGTAAAAGATGATCAATATTATATGGGGCTCGCCATTAAGGAGGCGTTAAAAGGATCTTATAACACCTTCCCTAACCCAAGAGTTGGAGCTGTCGTAGTTGCAAATGGAACAGTTGTTTCTAAAGGATATCACGAATCTTTTGGTGCACCCCATGCTGAATCGGTAGCCATTGATAAAATAAAAGGTGATATCAAAAATGCTACTCTATATGTAACCCTAGAACCCTGTGCCCATAATGGAAAAAGAGGCCCCTGTTCAGAAATGATTGATCCAAAAAAGTTTTCGAAGGTTGTTATTGGTTCAAAAGATCCCAATCAAATTGCTACTGGTGGTTTAGAGCAACTCTTAAAAAAAGGAATAAAAGTTGTTGAATCGGTATGTGAAAAAGAATGCAAAAGCATTAACAGAAGATTTTTCACATTTTATGAACAAAAGCGTCCTTACATAATCTTAAAAATGGCTTTGACTCTTGATGGTTTCATCGCCGAAGAAAGTGGCAAATCCAAATGGATTACTAATGATAGATCAAGGAATTCTGTTCATAAACTTAGAAGCAGTTGTGATGCCATTCTTGTTGGAAATCGTACTGTTGAAAAAGATAATCCTAGTCTCACTAGCCATGGCAGAGGTAAGGATCCTCGCGTGATTTTGTTTAGCAAAGATTTTGATAAAAAGTTAGCACTAAAGGTTTTTAATCAAGAACCCCTTATTTTTGATTTAGAAAACTCTGACAACAACCCCAAAAAAAATATAGAAAAAATGCTAAATTATTTACATGCAAATTCCTACCAATCATTGTTGGTTGAGGGTGGTGGGACTACATTTACGCACTTTTTAGATGAAAATATTTTTGATGAATTACAAATTTTCTATGCACCTAAAATTATTGGAACAGGGATTCCATTTTTTAAGGGCAAAAAAAACCTAGAAGAAGATTTAGGTCTTAAATTAGATAAGATTGAAAACTTTGGAAATGACGTAAGACTAACCTTTTATAGATACTAATGTTTACTGGACTCGTTGAAGAAATTGGAACAATAAAGGAATATAAAAGCATTCCTGATGGCAAAGAGGCATGGATTGAAGGCCATATAGTTATTGATGATTTAAAAAAAGATGACAGTATCTCATGCTCTGGCATATGCCTGACTGTTGTTGAAACAAAAGATCAATTTTTTAGAGTTCAATTAGTTAATGAAACTCTAGAAAAATCAACAGCAAGATATTGGGATAAAGATACAAAAATAAATCTTGAACGTGCTCTATTACCAACATCACGAATGGGGGGGCACTTTGTACAGGGTCATGTGGATGGGACTGTCAAAATATTAGATATCATACCAATGGAGGACTCCGCTGTTTGGCACTTTAGCCTTCCTGAAAAACTTGGACTGTTTCTTGTTGATAAAGGATCTATATGTCTAGACGGGATAAGCCTTACAATTGTTGAAAAACTTGACCATTGTTTTACTGTTGCTCTAATCCCTCACACTTTAGGTGTTACCACCTGGGGTCAAAAAAAAGTAGATGATTTTGTAAATATTGAGGTAGATATCATGGCGAAATACATAAAAAATCTAATGCCCAAGGAAGAAAATGAAGTTTAGTTCTGTAGCAGACATCCTCAGTGACATCGCCGATGGAAAACCAGTAATTGTTATTGACAGTGAGGACAGAGAAAACGAAGGAGACCTGGTAATCGCATCAGAGTTAGCTACCCCAGAAACAATAAATTTTATGGCAAAAGAAGGTCGAGGTTTAATCTGCGTGTCCCTGACAGAAGAAAGAGCTGAACAGTTAGACCTAGAAGTGATTGAGAACAAAAACTCGGGTCTCCATAAAACAAACTTTACTGTTAGTGTGGATGCAAAAGAAAATACCACAACTGGCATTTCCGCGTTTGATAGATCTGTGACCATTAAAACTCTTATTTCAGATAATACAAATTCCAGAGATTTATCACGCCCCGGTCACATTTTTCCAATAGTCGGTAAGAACGGTGGAGTATTAAGGCGTGCTGGGCATACAGAGGCAAGCATTGATCTTGCAACACTGGCGGGTTTACAGCCAAGCGGCGTGATATGTGAGATTATGGCCGATGACGGCACGATGGCAAAGGGAAAAGAGCTTGATCGATTTGCAAAAAAACATGACCTCAAAATCATTTCGATTTCATCATTAATCAAGCACCTTAGCAAAGAACGTGATCTAGTAAAAAAAATTGACTCGATCAAATTACCAACTAAGAATGGCGAATATGATCTCCATACATATGAAGGCATTTTTGATGGAAAAACACACCTCGCACTTACAAAAGGTGATTATCTTTCAAGGGAATCAGTATTGGTGAGGGTCCACTCAGAATGCCTTACTGGTGATGTATTCCATTCTCTAAGATGTGATTGTGGTGACCAGCTAGATGTGGCCCTGAATTTGATTGAGTCAGAAGGATCTGGAATCGTTATATACCTTAGGCAAGAGGGTCGAGGAATTGGTCTTAAACACAAGATAAAAGCCTATAAGTTGCAAGAAGAGGGTCTTGATACGGTTGAAGCAAATGAAAAGCTTGGCTTTAAACCAGACCTGAGAGATTATGGAATTGGTGCGCAGATTTTAAAAAAGCTCGGTGTGAAAAAGTTAACAGTCTTAACAAACAATCCTAAAAAGTTGATCGGCTTGGAAGGGCACGGTTTAGAGATAACATCAAGAAGACCAATTATTGTTGGTGAGAACAAGAACAATTCAGGGTATTTAAAAACTAAAAAAGAAAAGCTTGGGCATATTCTAAGATGATAGCAATTGTATGTAGCGAGTTTAACTCTAAAGTAACCGATGGCCTGTTGGAGGGATGCCTCCTGGCATTAAACAAGGAGGGTGTAAGCAGCGAAAAAATTGATATTCACAAGGTTCCTGGAGCCTTTGAACTACCTGGAAAGGTAAAGCGTCTTACAAGGGGAGATACAAGCTATGATGCGATAATTACATTAGGCTGCGTGATAAAGGGTGAGACTGATCATTATCACTACATATCTCAGGCAGTTACAGATGGTATCATGTCATTAACTATTGAACTGGATAGTGATTATCCTAAAATAATTTTTGGTGTATTAACCTGTCAAAGTAAAGAATTAGCGATAGCGCGTTCTGGCTCTAATATGGATAAAAATAAGGGATATGAGGCAGGAAAAGCTGCACTAAAAATGATCTCCACCAAAAAAGACTAGATTTTTAAAATCTTTACCTTTTTAGCTCCCTACTCATTGCTCTAAGGAGAGATTTTTCATGATCTACTGGCACATCTCCAGCAAGCCTCCAAAACATGACCCCCGTTAGATTTAGTTTTTTCCCTTCTTTGACTTTCCGAACTACAGTAGAAACACCATTAAATCCGTATTCTTTTTTACTACCTAATCTGCTTTTGCTATAGAGGACAAAATCTAATGTGTCTGGAATACTTGGATTCATGCTTATGATATCCTCATAAGTTAAAAATTCTTCGCCCCAACCAGCTCGAGCATAGAATGGTATTCCTATTACAATCTTTGATTGAGGAATACCAAAACTAGTCCAATAAGAGACTGAACCCTCTGGCCCAAAAACAGATTCAAAGGTAGCGTGCTTTGAACCAAGATCATTATCATAGTTCATCAAAGATACCCAATCTAAATAGTGCCACCATCCATTTTGAGGGAAATGTGAAATTTGTTTTTTATTTGAGTACCAGATACTATTCCCATTTAAAATAGCAGCAGAAAAAATCTTATTTCCTCTTCCAAATTCTTTATCAAGAGCCTCACGAAATTCTTTGATAAATGTGATATAATAGTCTGTAAGCGCGTTATTGATTTTCTCCATCTCGTTTTTATCATCAAGCCATGATGGCTCCCAATCACAATCAAATCCATCTAGATCATTATCTCTAATAAACTTAATTATGTTACGAATTAGGTTTTGGCGGTTTTTTGTAATGCCCATCAGCTCTGACGTCACCTTAAACCCACCACCACCAAATGAGATTAATGCCTTAACACCGTTAGCATGGGCAGATGCTACTATCTCATTGAGATTTTCCCAGCCAGTTGTCATAGAAATCTCACCTTTATTATTGGTGGCTTGTAGAAATGAGATACCAACGTGGGTCATTTTTTTGAATTGACTATCTGTAGGCATTTGGCCCTCCATTAGATAACCCATTATTACTGAATTTGGTGGCACGGGTTTGGTCTGATAGTCACTTATTGTCGCTATAAATTTTGATGGAATCTCAATTGTGGTTATTGAATCAGATTTACTTTCTATACCTTTAATGTTTTTTTTGAGTCCAGTATTATAAACACATGCGATTGAATTCATAATTATAATTAGGGAATATCCAATGGTTTTCACAATAAAATCTCGCTTTAGCTTTTTGACATTATCAGAGAAGTTTTCAATAGAATTAGATTTACTTATAAACATATAAAAAGTTTTATTAGTTTATTAATTGTGGATTGCATTTCGTTGAAATAAACGATCTAAATTATCATCATATATTATCACTTTATGCTCCAACTTTAGCTGGTTGGTTATAGTTGAAATTTCCTTTTCTGAAAAATGAGCATTATCTCTTTTTGCTGATTTTGAGAGTAAAAACTCTCTTGCTAAGTATTGGTCTTCTTTTGAATGAATTTTTCTTTGAACCTGTTTGTTATCTAACAGTCCAAGATTTATTGCTTCTATTGTTAATATCTTATCTCTTAATGCAAAATAAAATGCCTGAATGGGATTATCTAAAAATGTTTTTGGACTAGAATTCCTTAAATGATTTAATAAATCGTTTATACTAAATGAGCCTCTTTGAAACGTAGCGAGAACTCTACCTGAATTAAGCTTTAAGTCAACCATAAAATCAGTCAATCTTTCCTTGGTTTTTGGATTAATGCTTTGGTTGTCTTCGGCTTTCTCGTATACAATAGTACCTATTTTTTGCAGGGTGCTAATAACAAGCTCATCATCAATGCTAACATTATTACTCATTAATCCATTAACGTAATCATTTGCCCTTATTTGCGATTGTTTTTTTAATATCAATTGCATCAGATCCAGTTTAGAATTTTGATAATCTTCTTCACTTATGATCATTTGTTTTCGTTCATCTAATTTTAAAAGAAGATGCCATCCATAGCTGGATCTGACGGGTCCCATAATTGCATCAACTGGCATGGAGAACGCAACCTGCTCTATATTTGGATCAAGGGTATTATAAGGTACCCAACCAAGATGACCACCAGAATTATTTAGCACTTTATCTTTAAATAATTTTTTCGCGTAATAATCAAATAAACTCAAATCATTTCTAATCAGGGGAGCGATCGTATCCAAAATATCTTTTTCTTGATGAAAAATGTGTTTTAATGAGATTTCAGTATTACTCCATCTGAAGTGTTTTCTTGCGGTACTGTCCTCGATCACTAGGTTTTTTTGATCTATAACTTGATCATAAAGCTCTTCACGAAGCGCCAGCTCTTTTGATAATAGAACCCTACTCTTTCCTGCAGAATCAAGAGAAAGATTTTGGGATCTTGCAGCTTGTGCAAATAGCCTGGTGCGAACCAATTCATCAAGAGTTCTTTCACGCTCAAATTGTGAGTCTTTTATTTTTGTATTGATTAACTTGTTGGAATAAAGGTCAGTAAAATCTTTGGCTGTCACACAGCTGGTACCAATAGTAGCAAGAATTTCAGGTTCAACTTTTTTTTCACAAGCATGAAAAAAAAGACCAACTAATAAAATAAAATGTATCTTTATCATTATCAAAAAATAAAGGCCGATGAGGATAAAAAAAAAGGGGGAGTAAAACTCCCCCTTTTTAGATTGGCTAAACCAATTGTTATTTCATTAATAACATTTTTCCAGTCAAGATTCTGTTATCTGAAGTCACCTTATAAAGGTATAAACCGGATGGTACCTTTTGCCCCTGAGTATTATTAGCGTTCCATTGAATAGCATATGTACCCGCAATTAATTCGCCATTCTGGAGTGTAATAACCTCATTACCCAAGACATTGTATACTGTCACATTTACTTTTGAAGTATAGTCTAAGTCAAAACGAAGAGTTGTGACAGGATTAAATGGGTTAGGATGATTTCCTCGCAAAGCAAACTCTTTTGGAGTAATAATTTGGTCTTCTTCAGAAGCAAGAGTACCAATCCATGGATTGTCTAGATTATTATCTCCAAAAGTAGTCTGCAGTACTACGGTACCGCTTGCATCTGTGTTGGTGTAAAATACCTTATCTGCACCAAAGCCAGCCTCATTGTCAAGAGCTCCATTATCTCCACCCTCATTTTCAATGCCTGGATAATATGCACCTAATTTATAGGTGAATACATTCCCATGGCCTGCAGGCAATGTTAATGAACCCGTGAACACACCATCTCCATCAGGATCAGTGAGTCTAGGCACATCTGGAGACACTACAGTTGCACAAGATGATCCCATGCAATCACCCCATGTACACCAGCAGTTTAAGAACGATCCATTCATAATGAGTGTATCAGGATAACCAGTAAAATATTCACCAGTATTAACATTAATGGTATTTTCCATCCAAGTAGCATGGATCTCAACCATTACTTCATTCTGCAATTCACCTATTGGAAGGATCGCTGGTTGATCAGCTTCAAGAACTATATCTTCTCCAGTGAATTCAAATGTTCTGTCTGCACCTGTTTCCCATCCATTATTGTTAAAGTTTTCATCAGGATTCGCTTTAAACTTCCATGTATGCATACTACCAGGTACTGCAGATATTGATTTGGTGAACGAATAAAGATTCGGATCTAATAGGTCTTGTTCGAAAACATCACCGGCACTCCAACCATTTACTCCACCTCTAAGCTCTAAGAAATGAGTATTATCATCCCAACCTTGAGAAAGTAGTGTTGTCATATCTGCTTGAAAGGTGACATTCGCCTCAACAGGGTCGCCTCCACAGGTATAGCATGAGCTAAAGCAAAATGGTTCAGTCATGGAATCTTCTTCGCCAACTACGATGGTACGATCACCCCAGTTGTCTCCATCTCCACAACCTTCATTTGTCAAATTACCTCCATCTTCATACCCTGCATCATTACCACCATTATTAAACTTGTAATAATGTTCTCCAATTGAAAGTGCCATCTTTACCATATAGATTGTTTCTTCTTCAGGTACCAGTGTCATCAACTGATAGTTATTGTGCCACTGACCACCCCCAAGAAAAATGCCTTCCGTTGCAACTGGTGTTTCTTCCATGTCTACATGAAACACAACATAAGATTCATCACAAGAAATACACTCCCCGAAACATACAGGGTCAAGGACGGTATTCACATCAGGGACAATCAAAAATCTGTCACTCCCAAAACCACCTGCTCCACCACATACTGGATCGGTTACACTTTCATCATTTCCCCATGAATTACCATTAATGTATTTAAAATAGACAGTATCTCCAGCATTTGCTTCAAAATCCACAGTGTAGATACCATCATTATCATAGTCCATCAGCTCTGTTGCACTTGGGTCCCATCCTTGGAAACTTCCAGCTACATGAACACCATCTTCAGACACCTCATGGTTTGTCATATCTAGATTCAAAGTAATGGTACGAGGTAGGAAGGGGTTTGCAGTATTATTACTACCGAAAACAGTTTCCAACGCAACAGTCCCGCTCGCGTCAGTTGGTATATAAAAGACTTTGTCTGCACCAAAGCCTGCCTCATTGTCAAGAGCTCCATTATCTCCACCCTCATTTTCAATGCCTGGATAATATGCACCTAATTTATAGGTGAATACATTCCCATGATTTGCAGGAAGACTCAAAGTACCAACATAGATACCATCTCCATCTGAATCTGTGAGTCTTGGAACATCAGGCGAGACCGGATCAGAGCACGCGGATCCCATACAATTTCCCCAAGTAAACCAGCCACCGAGGAAAGATCCATTCATGATAAGTGTATCAGGTGTCATTGAAAATGGTTCACCGCTATTGGCATTTAATGTACCTTCCATCCAAGTTGCATGTATTTCTACTTCAACAGCGTTAGCTAAAGGACCTACAGGCAATATTGCAGGAACTTCAGGTTCAAGTACCATATCCTCTCCAGTGAAATAAAATGCTCTGTCTGCACCTGTTTCCCATCCATTATTGTTAAAATTTTCATCAGGGTTAGCTTTGAACTTCCATGTATGCATACTGTAAGGAACTGCAGTCACCTCCTTGGTGAATGAGTAAAGATTTGGGTCTAGCAAATCTTGCTCAAAAACATCACCCGCAGACCAGCCATTTAACCCACCTCTAAGTTCTAGGAAGTGAGTTAGATCATCCCAGCCCTGAGATATCAATACGCTCATGTCAGCCTGAAAGGTTACATTAGCAGTTACTGGCGTAATGCATGTCATACAGGAACCAAAACAAAATGGTTCTGTCATAGAATCCATTTCACCAACAGAAACAGTGCGATCGCCCCAATTGTTTGGATCACCACAACCTTCTGCAGAAAGGTTATCACCACTTTCAAACCCTGCATCATTCGCACCATTACTAAACTTATAATAGTGATCTCCTACGGGAAGAGCGATTTTAATCATATACAATGTTTCTTCATCAGGGACCAAAGTCATTTGATGAAAATTTGGATAAAACACTCCACCACCAAGAAAGACACCTTCCTCTGAAACTTGTGTCTGTTCCATATCTACATGAAAAGTCACATAGGACTCATCGCAACCAATACATTCGCTAAAACATACTGGATCAAGTACCGTATCTTCATCAGGAACATCTAGAAATCTGTCGCTACCAAATCCACCTGCTCCTCCACAGACGAGATCGCTAACGCTTTCATCATTTCCCCATGAATTTCCATTGATATATTTAAAATAGACTGTTTCATCTGTTACGCCTGACATATCAACAACGACGGTGTAAACACCATCACCATCATCATCTGCCAAGGGTGTAGCAGCTGGATCCCAGCCCTGAAAACTACCTGCAACATGAACTCCATCATCTGAAACGGTTACATTAGACATATCAACATTTAATGTAACGTTTACAGCAAAGAGAGATGAGGTCATGGCTAGTAGCATGATTTTAGAAAAAATCTTAAAACGATTTATCATTTATTTCTCCATTGTGTTTTGATTATTTAGTGACTCTGAACAGAGACACTATTTTTTTTAAGTAAAATAATCAATTTATTATTTTAATAATATAAATAAGATATTTCTATATTTACAAAACAATTTTTGCAACTATAGTGAGGTTGTAAGGGTTATTTTTTGTGGATCTCCTAATGGACCCATATCTAAAAAAGTATAGTCTATAAAATAATGTGAATTAGCTATCTTCAATTTTATTCCGCATCCAATTGAAAATCCCGCAACGCTATCTCTTTGATAAACATTAGCTAATCCCGATCGAAGGAATAAGAATTCCTTAAATACAAGCTCAGAGCCAAGATTAATACTTTCAGTATTATCATTAGGATGGAGAGCATCAGCAGCAACTAATATGGATAAATCGCTAGGTAAATCTTTTTTATAGGCCAATCCAAAACGAAAAATGAGTGGTAACTCATACGCATCTGTTGCAAAATTTGCATTAATGTTGATGGGGTCAGACTCAAGACTTGGATCGACCTCTGTCTGCAACAATAGGTCACGCCCTTCCATCTGCATCTTTGTGCCATAATTTGAAATACTCATACCCATGGTTAATCCAGGAATTTGGGTATTATAGAGCGTACCAAGATCAAGGGCAAAGCCATTGGCCTTAGAATTATATATACTCTCCCGTATTACCTTTGCAGTTACTCCAAATGAAAATCTATCAGTAAGAGATCTTGAAAAGGTAAGCTGACCCATCATAGACCCTGCGCTAAATTTTTCTCCTGTCCCCTCTGGATCTCTAGTGGTTGTTACTTCCATTTCACCCATGTGCATAGCACTTATTGCTGCGCCAAGTGTACCAAAAGGAGTTTTATAGGACCCACCAATGAAGTCCAGGTCCACATCCATTATCCAATCTTGATGATCAAGTATAATTCCATTTTTCTTGCTTGAAGACAATCCAGCAGGGTTCCAATAGAGAGCGGTTACATCATTTGATACTGCAGAATACGCCCCACCCATTCCAAGAGCCCTTGCTCCTATTCCTATTTTAAGAAACTGTGCAGCGGTTGTCCCAGTCTTTGAAACAGTCTGCGACATCAGTGGAAAACAAAAGACTATAATAACTATTTTAGTTAAATGAAATTTCATTTTATTACTGCAAATTTTCCTAAGTGCGGTTTAAAATCATATGCCCCCTGCCCTAATGGCTCAACATGATAAAAGTAAATTCCATATGCAATATCTAGATTATCTTTCGTGAGCATATTCCACTCAAGTGACCCATCATCTAGGCTTGTATTATGTTCAAGAGTATTTACCAGCTCTCCAGATAGAGTAAATATTTGAATTCTGCATTGCGGGGGAAGATGATTAAAATGTATGGAACGCGGACCTCTTCCATCGGCATATGGATTTTGCCCTTCCCAACTTGCTGCTACAATGTAAGGATTTGGCACAACTTTTATTTTTTGAGATGAACTAGTCAGCAAACTCTGGTCAAACGAAGCGCCTTTAGAAATGAATTCATAGATATCAAAACTTGAAAAAGGTTTCGTCGTGTATAAAGCTAATGTGTCACCCAGCTTTGGCACATCAAGATTTGGGATATTGTCATGCCCGGGAGTCACATTCCAAGTCACAAAGGAGGTATCACCTACCCTCTCCATTAATATAATTCGGTCCGAATAAGAGAAGTGTCCTGGCCTCGCTAGTTCTAGCTTTAGTGCATAGTCCGAACCAAAAGGTGTCCCAGTAAATCCAAAATCTGACCAGGTTCCAATAACGGTGTCAATTATGTTAAAATAATCAAACTGATCTTCTCTTAAATAAAATTCACTATTAATAATAGAATCAAGTGGTATAGAGTCAGGAAGACCAGGTGCCTTACTGTAATAAGTCCATGTTCTATCAATGATTGCCATATCAATGCTTAAATCTTGGTTGTCTAGATCAATAACTTTGAAATTTGCCATGGAAGAGTCTATAGTTATTGACTGACCATTTTCCCGAACTAGATTAACAGAATTTGTGGAAAATATTGCAGAATCAGAAAAAACTAAACCATAATTCCTTGGATAGGCAACACCCTGGGTCGCAATACCTCCAAAGCTAAATGGACTGAATGTAAAATCATAATCTGATTCAGATTCAGGATAAAAGTGAGAAAGGTCGCTGTCTACGCTAATGGTTTTCTGATTACTGATCTCTAAGACCATTCCATCAAACTGTCCCAGGTCACCATCAAGGTCAGAACTCCAGGGGACTACAGTATCTAGTTCGGTACTGTTTGTAACGTTTACAACCATGAATTCAGTTGTCAATGGCACAGCCTCATCTAGATCAAATATATCGAGGTTTGGTTCTCCAAGATCAGGGACTCCGTTACCCTCGGTCATCTCACCTTTATCAAATTCTCCATTATTTTCCGTACCGAATGGATTATAATTATAGTCGTAGTCATCATTGTTGGGATCAGGATTTTGTGCAGCGTCAAATCCATATTCTTGTTCATTACATAACCCATCTGCCCCACAATCATTCCAATTGTCTTGATTTTCATCACCCGCACCCGGGTTTGCATAGTCATTGCACCCACCAAGCCCATCCTCAAAATAATCCAAACAACCATCCATCCCCACATCGTGTGAATCATCTGACCAGTCTCCATCATCGTCAACCAAGTTCATTCGGGTATCTTTAAAGTAAACCCGATAGATATTATTGTCTGGAATTTTAGAGGGATCAATGTTGTTTATTTTCATGGTTCCAGTGCCCACAGGTGTTGAAACTGGGTAGACATCCTTTTCTTTAGGCGCTTCAACATAGCCAATTGCAGGAGCATCGGGGACAACGGTAATAACATTCTTGGCAGTAATTACCTTACCACCTCGGTTCATAGTCACAAATTTTGATGTCTCTGCGGGCAGGATTTCTTTTTCAATAGAGCCGTGATCATAGGCAGTGACCGCGTAAAAATATCGATGCCCGTTAATTACATTTGTATCGGTCCAGGAATGAACTAAGCCTGAATTGCTACCAAGATAAAATTGTACCCCATCTACGTGTCCAGGATAGAAATCTTGGTGCTCGTTAATCTTGTCATATTGTTTAATGGGGATATTAAACTTTGCAGTGCCAAATGCATCCGTTACCACTCCAGCATCAGTAAACTGAGTATCAGTAGCTTTGTAAATTTTATACCCTTCAAAGTCATCTCCGGTAATCCTGTCAACAGATAGTTCCGCGTTATCGTCCCAATAAATTGTTACGTAACCGTCGCCTGAATAGGCCCATACGCTTGGTAGATCTGGTGCCTTTGCAAAATTATAGTTTTGATTATATATGGTCTGCACTGTCTGCTTATTGCGAACCAGGTCAGGAAGATTATCACCAAATAATAATGCAATAGAGAATCGTTCCGTAAGGTTTTTTCTTAGAGGAAAATATCCTGAACTAAATAGAAAGTCAGCATCTGTATTGGAAATGGAATTGTTAAAATAACCGGGCAACATTTCCTCCCAGAGCCTAGGATCATCATTCATCTGTGGACCTACACCAAAATTGAAATAGTAGAAACTTGAAAGACCTATTTGGTCCGATTCATCTACATCTGTTTTATCAATATTTGGCTCCCCAGGAAGGTCTGTACCCATTCCTGATGTTGGAAGGCCATCACCCTCTCCAAGGTCACCACTGCCTGGCATACCATCTATCCCTACATCATCCGTTGCCAGATTCCAGTCGCCATCATTGTCAATACCATCCTCCCTGCTCTCATCAATGAGTCTATTATCCAGACCAATGCCAGTAAAATAGTCTATATATTTTAGACCATCTCCAGATAGAGCATCAAAATACAAGTAGGTGTCTTCAAACACTCCAGGAGCTAACTCAATGGACGCTCCATTGTTCTCATCAATAAGACCGTTTAGATTATCATCAATCAGATTTCTGGGTATTTCTTCAAGGAGTTGACCTGGCATAAACAAATGCTCACTATTAGATTTTTGAATAGTAACACCAGCTGAGGGCATGGTTGCCAGAGTTCTCTCATATGTCTGGTAGTCAATCACAACAACTGTATCACCAACTGCGAAAGAGCGGCTAGAAAATACCTCCTCTGAAAGAGTGAGCCCCGTTCCCTCAGATCCATCACCATCGTTATCTATCCCATCATATGGATTACCAGGACTCTCTAAAAATGCATAACCTGCAAGACCAACCGGTGACCAGCCACTGGATCCTATACCACCTAACCCTGTCTCTAAATCAGTTCCGTTATCATACGAAAATGCAATGTCATCTGATTTCTCAAAGTCAGCCCAGTCATCTCCGCTATCACCATCTCCGCCTGTAATTGTACCAACAATATAGCCAAATACCATTTTTTCCATATCATAATCGCTGATATTTTTAATATCATATAGCCAAAATAATACATCCTCTGCCAGTATATGATTCCACTGTAGTCCTCTCTGCGTACATCTAAGTCCCATCCCACGACGTTCAAGATCATTTGAATCCGGAAAATAAAAGAATTCTGCATCTTGCGCATCATCCATAACAAAATAGCTTTCCTGTTCTGCATTTTTCTGATCTTTACCAAAGTAACCATTCCAAGAACCTGCCCAACCCGGATCAAGGGGGTCATCTAGCTTATCTGGCCACTGATCTGGCCAGGTGTTTACATTTGCATTTTCACCATCAGAAGGCCCCATGTGGCTCATGGCAACTAATGGCGTATCTGGGTTACTATATCCTGGTAAAGGCTCCCAACCCCAATGAGTATCAAGATTAAACTCACTTCCTCTAGGACTATCTATGGTAATTACGCTCTTTTTCTTAATATTATTTAGATCAACAAATTCTGTTCCCACCATGTGTCCAACGTCACCAATATATTCATGGCCTGAGTTTATTGGCCATTCCCCGCCGATATCTTCTGGCTCACTTGTCCAGCGCCCTACCAGACCATAGTTATAGAATGTAGTTCTAATCTTGTTACCAGAGTGATCGTTTTTTGCTCTTGCGAGTGAATTTCCTTTTGGCCCACTAGCAAAAGCAATGCCCATTGATAGGAATAGAAGAGTAAATACGTATAAAAATCTTTTCATTTAGAGAGATAGGTTAATACCTACGTTAATTCGTCTTGGTTCACCATACCAGTCTGGCTTTAGCAAGTGTTCATTGAGATGACCTATCCTTCCAGGATCGGTAAGAGAGACATCTTTTGCAGTAAGTGTATATGTTGATCGCCCGGTGTCATTCCATACAGAGAATTCATTTTGTACATCAAGGAGGTTATAAATATTGCAATATATATTTGATTTTAGCCCAAGCAGATTAATAGAATATGATGCACGAAGGTCCAAATCAAATACGTTTGGTTTTCTCTCGCTGTTATCAGCAAAGCCGGCAAATGCTCCTGACCCTGAGACCACACCAGTCTTAAACTCAGGCGTGTATGGTTTTCCTGTCCACAGTTTACCAATGGAGCTTATGATCCAATTTTTCCCGCCAATTGTCCCACGAAAATTAAGTGTGTGAGTCTGATCCCAGTCAAGAGGTAACATATTCAATCTTGGTGCCTGATTATCTTGAGCATCAAAATATGCATCTTGTGGGTTGGAATATGTACCTTCCGCGATCATCCAGGTATAATCAATACCACCTCCAAACCTACCCGTGAATTGTCGATCTAAAACAAGAGTGAACCCGCGCGTATTTGCATAGTCTTTATTCTCATATTTTCTGTAGTTCCCCACTGGGTATTTTTTTATCGCGGTGCTTACCCCAACCCAGTCTCTGGTATCCCGGTAAAATACAGTAAGGTCGATAGATGTTCTGTAAGCGATCTCTTGTTTAAATCCAATCTCATACATGACTGTCTTTTCAGGTTTTAGCGCTGCGTTGCCAAGTATCCCACCGTTATTATTGTTTGTAATTTCAAATTCAGGATTCTCATATAAAAAACTAAAATTTGGTACCTGAAAGAAGTGCCCATAAGAAACATGAACGACACCTTTGTCAGTGATTGGATAGGCTATCCCAATCCGAGGACTTATCTGGAAAGATGACTTTACCTTCTTATATCCGTATCCCCACCTATAGGCATCACGATAATCCATTAGTTGTCTGTTAAAAGCCTGACCATATGACTCTACCGTTGAATCAAACTCGACTCCAGCAGTGAAAAGATTTTCAATCGAAACTGCTCCCTGTTGGCTAATAGAATCAATAATGGATACATCACTATGTAATATTGAAAAATCGTGTTCCCAAAAAACGGATGTATCCCTTTTTGTTGTTGCAAGATAATATTTTAGGTTGCCAGGGAGTTGCTCATTCATGGGGACTTTCCACGCTGGATCAAAATAGTCAAAACGCGTACCTGCGTTGATAATTAATTCATCTAATTCAATTTTATCTTGAATATATATTGATAGCTCTTTGGGACTAACTCTAAAATAGTCATGCTCAGAGGTATAGGTGGGATTAATTACTGGAGTAAATGGACTGATTCTCCCTCCTGCAAGAGGATTGTATCCAAGAGTATCCCCACTCTGTGTAATAGACCACTCGCCGACCGTTTTATAGTTTAAAAACTTATCATCTGCCCAAATATCATATACTTTATAAAGTATTCCTGCTTTAATCAAATGAATAGGATTTAATTGAGAGGAAAGATCAAGTTTTATTTGTTTAAAAGATGTGTTCCTGCTAAACCGTCCATTTTGAGTCCCTCCCATTCCAAATGACCAAGCCGGAGTGATAAACTGATCACCCGCAACATACCCTGTTTGATCCCTCATATCAATGACCTCATACATGTCATTACCAATCGGGGTTACGTTATACCGTGAAAGGTCCTGAAATAAATCATAGCCAGTTCTAACCTGTATTGAATCATTCAAATTGATACCATTGAGCTCGTTCTGATCCATTATGACTTTTGAGTATGGCACATCATTCTGATCATAAAGCCTCTGGTTATAGCCGCTGCTAAAATCAAGGTATTTAAGTTCATAAAAAGTGTTTTGACTTAAACTGTGAGTTAGGGAAAACATATGGGACTGATCAGATTCATAGTTCCAGAGTAAACCCTCTGGATTATACTTATAGTAACTGTCATAGTTTTTATAGGATTTTTCAGTTATATAACCAGTGTAACTCGCCTTAATCCCTGATCGAATTTTATACGTAAGCTTGAACTGGCCTGATAGTCTTTTAAATGGTGACAATGGGACAATCTTCTCATCACTAAATAAGCCTGTCGGAGTGAATAATTTCCTACCATAATAACGTCCTGATGATTGGAAATATCTGAAAGTGGAGTAAAAGGTTAGCCTGTCACCAAAAATGGGAACCGGGCCGCTCAAACTCCCAGAAACATTAGATTGTTGAAAAATATTTTCAAAAATATTTAAATACTTTGTATATCCATCATCATCTAAACTGAATTCATGCTCACCCCAATCTCTGCGCCCGTTCCCCTCTCCAGGGCTTGGTTGCGTAGTTTTTCCATCACCGTTGTAATCATAATAGTCTCCAAGGTGCCCGTCATAACCAACATCATCGTTCAAAGGCTCAGAGCCTTCATCTCCATCCCAGGTTTGATTACCGTTTCTGTCCCAATAAATTTCCCCCTCGTCCCAGATACCATTATTATTTAAATCGTAAAGAATTTCACCATAATCCCAGTTTCCGTCACCGTTAATATCCGTAAAAGATTGCCAATTGGAAAAGGGTGACGATAGCGAATATATGTCTGAATGATTTGAATGATAACCTCCTGCATAGAAGTCAAGATTCCCATCATAATTCTGACCTCCGTCCTTGGTTACCACATTTACAATACCGGACATTGCCTGCCCGTACTCCGCGTTAAAAGTACCCGAGATTACCTGAACCTCTTGAATACCAGCATTCTCAATCTCCAAGCCAGAGCTACCGTCATAAGAGTCCGTAGTAGCAACACCATCTACCCAAAAAGAAACTTCACTGCTGCGCCCGCCCCTTACATGAAAACCACCATTTGGATCACGCACAATTCCAGCCTGCAGCTCGATTATATCCCCCACATCAGTTACTGGTAAATTTTCGATATCTTCAGAACTCACTACCGCGGACATTGATGTTTGATCTAATCGAACAGTGGGCTTTTCTGCAGTTACGACTATTTCCTCTCCTTCTATTGTCTCTGGCCTTAAGGAAAAATCAGCTCTTGCTGTTAGATCCACTATAACCTGTGCGCCCTCGATAGTTACAGTGCCGTATCCAATCATTGAAGCAGAGATTTGATATATTCCAGGTGGAACGTTCAAAATAAAGTATTCACCCTCAAGATTAGTAGCAGCACCGTAGGAAGTGCCCTTAACAATGATATTACATCCTATCAGAGGCTCATCGTTCTCATCTGCAACCCTCCCAGATATTTTCCCAGTTGTACCCGCGTACAATAATTGTGACAATAAAAAGATGGTAATGATGAATTTTAAATTTTTCACAATGTTATAGATTAAGGGACTACTATATGCCGTAAATGTTTAAATTATCTATTAGTAACTCTATTTAGAGTTATTAATTTAAGTGCAAATAAATGCAATCTAAAATTAATTTTTAACTGTAAACAGAATTGCTTGAAAGATGAAAGAAATTCAAAGTTTTTTGGTGAAATTTGGCTTTACAAATAATGCTGCCAAAGCATACACAGCACTCTTAAAGAATAGTCCTTCCACAGGGTACGAGATCAGCTCTCAGACTGATATCCCCAGGTCGGCAATTTATAATGTATTGAATAGGCTTGTTAGTCAGGGCTATGCAAATAGCGTAGGTGATTCTCCTAAAAGATACATCCCTCTTCAGCCACCTGCTTTAATTGCTCTATTAAACCAATCACACAATGAAAAGTTAGATGGCTTAGAAGAAGCAATTAAAAATATTGAAATCGATGATCAAACTTTTGATTTTTGGCACTTGCATGGATATCGGAATATCATATTAAAAGCAAAAGAGCTAGTTAAGAATGCCAAGAAAAAGATAGTAATCAGTGGATGGAAAAGAGAAATTGTTGAAATAAAAAAAGAACTGATTTCTGCAAAGAAACGAGGAATTGAGAATACTATATTTTCTTTTACGAGTATAGATAAAAGTCTGGGGAAAATAGTTTCATACGAGCTTAATGAAGATGATTTAAGAAAAATATGGACACCAAAAATCATTATGATTGTAGATAACCAACATACAATTATGGGTAGTACAAAAAAAACAGATGACTGTAAAGCTATTCTAACAAAGAATACCGCCATTAATGAAATTGCAACGAATCACATCATCCTAGATATCACACTTGCAGGGCGCCGTTTAGGATTTGAATCTGATTCCTATGTAAAAAATATCATGCGTGATCCAGCTGAAAATCTGCAGCACTTGTTAAACGTTTAATTAGCATAATCATTGCTGTAAGGTTGAACATATTTTGATGGAAAGGTATTCAAATAAACAAAGATCAAGCGGAGTTTTATTGCATATTTCCTCTCTACCAGGTCCATATGGTATTGGCGAAATTGGAAATGAGGCAAAAGCTTTTATAAATGATCTTGTTACGATGAATCAACAATATTGGCAAATTCTTCCCACAAATTATCCAGAAAGACATAATAGCCCATATGACACTAATTCTGCCTTTGCTCAAAATCCGTTTTTAATTAGCTTAGATGGATTAATAGAAGATGGGCTTCTAAGTGAATCTGATTTGGAACCAATACCAGAATTCACAATTAATAAGGTTGAGTTTGAAAAGTTAAAAAAATGGAAACATATACTTCTTAGTAAAGCTGCAACCAATTTTTCAAATACAGATAACAATGATCTAGTTAATTATCATGAATTTTGTGAAAAGCAAGGGTTTTGGCTCAATGGTTATGCAACTTTTATGGTATTAAAAGAAATGCAAGACCAAACAGATTGGTCTTATTGGGAGTTAAAGTATAGAAAGTTCAATGAGAATATCCTTGATGAAATAGAATCCATAAAAAAAAGTGAGATTGAAGAAATAAAAATATTACAATACTTATTTCACAAACAATGGAAGACACTGAAAACATTTGCCAATGATAAAGGAATTAAATTAATTGGAGACATTCCTATTTACATATCTTTCAACAGCGCAGATGTGTGGACAAACCAAGAACTTTTTAAATTAGATAAAAGTTGTAAAATGAAGTGCCAGTCCGGGGTACCTCCAGATCATTTTATGGAATCCGGACAGCTATGGGGGCACCCTATATATAACTGGGAGGAACATGAAAATTCAGGTTTTTCATGGTGGGTAAATCGTATAAACCACACGATGCAATACGTTGATTTAATAAGAATTGATCATTTTAATGGTTTTGCAAAATATTGGGAGGTCCCGATTCAGGATTTAGATGCAGCCGGAGGTCGGTGGGTCAAGGCTAAAGGAATCGAGCTTCTTAAAGAAGTCTTTAAGAACAATAATAAGGTTAACCTAATTGCTGAAGACCTAGGCGAGGCATCTGTTGATGCTGCGGTATTACGAAATAAATATGGTATTCCTGGGATGAATGTACTGCAGTTTCTATTTTATGATGGGGATAGTATTGATAACATTGAAGAGAATACAGTTTTGTATACAGGCACACATGATAACGACACCTCGATTGGTTGGTTTGAGTCTTTAAATAATAAACTGTCTATTGATGAGATCAATGATCTTAAAAATATTTTAAATTCAGATTCGAAAGGTATGAATTGGTCAATGATAGAATTTTCTTTCCAAGCACGCGCAAAAACCGTAATTGTACCAGTCCAAGATATTTTAGGATTAGGTTCAGATTCACGAATGAATACTCCAGGCACCATTAGTGAAAATAATTGGTCATGGAGGATGGATAGTAGCGAACTAAAGGATACGATGTTGAGAAAAATGAGAGACATTACTGAAGAGGCAAACAGAGCATGAATGAACAATTTGAAATAGCATATTTTTCTGCTGAAATAGGTATATCATCAAGCATACCAACATACAGCGGAGGATTGGGAGTGTTAGCAGGGGACCATATAAAATCGGCAGGAGATGCAAATTTAAGCATGTGCGCTATTACGTTACTATATAAGGAGGGATATTTCAAACAACGCATTGATGAAAATGGCGTGCAAACAGAAACCTATCCAAGATTTGACCCCGACCCATTGATAAAACAATTAGATTTACGTTTTTCACTTGAGCTTCAAAACAGGGAAGTATTTATACAGGTGTTTAAATTTGATTATACATCAAACTCTGGCCACCGCGTCCCAATATACTTTTTAGATACAGACTTAGACGTAAACACAAAAGAAGATCGTAGTATTACCCATAGACTTTATTCTGGAGACAAAGATCACAGGATCCTTCAAGAATCCATTCTTGGTTTTGGTGGAATAAAACTATTAGAAAGTCTGAAGCAAAATAATATTAAAACCTATCACATGAATGAGGGACATTGTTCATTTTTAACCCTTAGTCTTTTGGATAAATTTGGTGGAGATGAAGAGAAAGTGAGAGCTCTTTGCCACTTCACTACTCATACTCCTGTTCCTGCGGGGCACGACCATTTTTCAATGGACCGTGTAAAAACTAAACTCAATGGTCTGCTGCCAAATGATTTAACGTTGCCTTCAATAAAAGATTCGCAAAGATTGCACATGACAGAACTTGGATTACATTTTAGCAGAACTGCTAATGGAGTGTCAGAGCTGCATGGCGATGTTGCACAGAATCAGTTTCCATGGAAGGATATTGGATATATAACCAATGGCGTACATCACAGCTATTGGATGGGTACATCTTTAAAAGGTGTTTTTGATAAGCATCTACCTGGGTGGAGACTTGATCCAGACAAGTTACTTCAAATTGATTCAATTCCTGATAAGGTTCTTCAAAAGGCGCATCTAGATAGGAAAAAAAAGTTGATTTCTTATGCCAACTCTCAGACTGGAAAAGTATTAGACCTGGATACACTAACCATCGGATTTGCAAGGCGGTCTGCAACATACAAAAGAGCTCAATTACTCTTTTATAACCTAGAAAGACTTCGACAGCTAGGGCAAAAGAAGATTCAAATAATCTATTCAGGAAAAGCACATCCAAATGATGGAGAAGGTAAAGAATTAATCCGCGAAATTGTTCAAAAATCCCATAACCTATTTGGATCAATTAAAGTTATATATCTTGAAAATTATGATATGTGGCTTGGAAGATTGATTACCTCAGGAGTTGATGTTTGGCTAAATACACCACTTAGACCGAACGAAGCATCAGGCACAAGTGGAATGAAAGCAACCTTGAATGGTGTTCCTAATCTTTCTGTCTTAGATGGTTGGTGGGCCGAAGGGTGCAATCACAAGGTTAATGGCTGGGCTATAGGGGATCCAAGTGATCCAAATGATGAGAAAGATTCCGATCACTTGTATCATCTACTAGAAGATCAAATTATTCCAATGTTTTACCAAGATAAAGAAAAGTGGGTTGCTATGATGAAAGAAGCTATTAAAACAGGAGTAGGGTATACAGCATATAGAATGATAAGTGAATATAAAAATAAATATTACAAGGTATAGGGTATAATAATGGAAAGAATTGACCTCATCATTATAATTGTCTATCTGCTTGCGATTGTGATTGTAGGCCTTGTCATGCAGAAAAGAGCATCAAAAGATATTGATTCCTATTTTTTAGGAGATCGGAAATTACCCTGGTGGGTACTTGGTGCATCCGGAATGGCATCCAATACTGATATTGCTGGCACAATGATTAACACAGCGTTTATCTATGCCCTTGGTACGAAAGGATTTTTTATTGAAATACGTGGTGGCGTAACCCTCATCATGGCTTTTTTAATGGTGTTCATGGGTAAATGGAATAGGCGGTCAAGGGTCATGACCCAGGCAGAGTGGATGCACTTTAGATTTGGAACTGGTAAAGAGGGAGATACCGCAAGAATTATTGCCGCATTTGCCTCAATAATTATGACAATTGCAATGGTAACCTATTTTGTAATTGGAGCAGGAAAATTTGTGGGTTCATTTTTAGGGATCGAGCCTATCTATGCCTCACTTGTCATGGTAATATTGGCAATGATCTATACGGTTGCTAGTGGATTATATGGTGTAGTATGGACCGATGTTTTCCAGGGTGTTTTTATTTTTGGCGTTATTATTTACATATCATCAATGGCAATGAGCCTTGTAGATCTTCCCGAAGAGTTTATGGTCTCTGTACCTATGCTAGATGGTTCATTTACTACGATCAAGACCACTCTCTCTGAGTGGTCCAGAATCACCCCCCCAAATGAGATGAACATGCCTGCTGGTTCTACATTTGAAATTTATAACCTCTTTGGTATTGCGATTATGTTCTATCTTTTTAAGGTAACCTTGGAAGGATCTAGTGGGGCTGGCGGCTACATGCTGCAACGATATTTTGCCGCAAGGAGCGACAGGGAAGCTGGACTACTATCTTTGTTTTGGACTTCTCTTCTGGCTTTTCGTTGGCCTTTAATTGCATCCTTTGCGATGCTAGGCATACACCATGGATTAAATCCAGAATATAATGTTATCGCTGATCCTGAGCTGGTGCTGCCAACCGTAATTAAGCATTATATCCCTACGGGTGTAAAAGGCTTCTTAATGGCAGGATTAATGGCGGCTGCTATGTCTACTTTTGATTCAACCGTTAACGCAGGTGCTGCCTATTGGGTAAAAGACCTCTATCAAACCTATTTACGACCTAATGCAACAGAAAAGGATTTAATGTTCCAGGGCCGAGTTGCATCTCTAGTCATTGTTGCGCTGGCACTATTATTCAGTCTTACAATTAGGAATATTAATGAGATCTGGGGCTGGATTACCATGGGAATCGGTGCAGGAATGTTCATTCCTCAGGTAATACGCTGGTACTGGTGGAGGTTTAATGGATACGGCTTTGCCATCGGGACCGCCTTTGGAATGATCGCGGCTGTGCTTACCAAGGCATTTGGAGGCCCTCTTCCTGAATACACCTCCTTTCTTATCGCCAGCGGAAGTTCTTTAGTGGGATGTTTGGTCGGTACTTTTTATACAGAGCCGACTGAAGATAAAGTATTATTTAATTTTTATAAAATAACTCGTCCTTTCGGCGCTTGGGAAAGTGTTCGAAACCAGCTGCCTAATGACATCCTGATAAAAATTAATGAGGAAAATAAACGAGACATTATTGCAACATTTTTCGCGGTACCATGGCAGATCGTACTTTTTTTAACTGGAATGATGATCGTACTAAAGCAGTGGTCGAATGTTTTAAATTTATTGACCCTCCTTGTAGTTCTTTCTGCAGGCCTTTATTGGTTCTGGTTTAGGCATCTTTCAAGCGAGGTCAAGGTCGACTCATGATAAGATTACTTTTATTATTAACTTCTATTGTGTATGGCCAATCGTTGGAGGTTACCTTCCGATATGTGGCAGGACCTAATGATGATTTTACGAGGGTATTTATTCCTGGGACCATGCCAAGCGGCTCATCAAATGATTGGGGACCAAATTCAAACGGAGTAATTAGCCCAAGTGCTCCCTCTAGAATGGACTATAACCAGTCAACTGATTCTTATGAAAGAGCATACTCACTAAATGTAGGTGATGAGCATCAATATAAAATTCATTTTCATCATAATTCATCTGGGTCTGACTATACCTGGATACCTGATCCACTTAATCCATTAACAACAGATGACAACTGGACCAATTCAATATTAGAAGTTACTGACCCTCTCCTATTTCAGGAAGCTCGGCACATCAACAATTCTGGAGAGGTCACCGGATTTAGTATGGGTATCTTCGCTTCAGAAAGTGTCGACTCTATACGATATTCAATTGGTGGTGACACTCTTCCAGGTACAGAGTATTATCAGGACAATGGTGTGTTGTACATTCCTTTTAATCCACCTCTATCTGTTTACGATCCTATCTGGGTACAGGCATCTATATCTGGCTCCTGGGATACGGTTTATGATTTTGGTGCCATAGAAATTATTGAGGCTCCCATGCCAGAAGGAATTGATTTGGGTCCTACTTGGGTAAACAATTCTATGTTCCTAGCTGTCTATGCACCATCTCAACCAGTAATGAGAGTGATTGTTAATACCCCGGAAAATTCTTCAGAAGAACCTGAAGCGTTAACCATGTACAAAGATCCAAACATCCAGGATACATGGTGGATTGAGCTAGATCTACCAAATGGTGAATACGAATACGAATACCTTCTGATTAATGGCAACAGAATTGCTGATCCCTTTTCAAGAAGGCTCACAAATGGAAAAACAAGAATAGAAATAGGTCCAGGCGGAATATCTACCGCTGATGATTTTTTATGGAGTTCGAATGACTATATTAGACCATCGTTGGATACACTTATCATCTACGAATTACATGTAGATGATTTTTCTGCTCAGGGCAATGGACAGGGAACATTTTCAGATGTTATCGATAGGCTAGATCATTTGAAAATGGCAGGAGTAAACGCGATTGAATTACTCCCTATCACTGAATTTCCTGGTACCCATTCATGGGGCTATGACCCTCAACTTATGTCAGCAGTAGAAGAAAACTATGGAACACCCGAAGAGTTTATGAGGTTAGTCGATGAAGCGCATTCAAGAGGGATAGCAGTAATCATAGACTTAGTGTGGAATCATATTAAATCAACCAGCCCAATTTGGGAGATACAACCGGACTATGATTTAAATCCATACATCAAGCTGCATACAGATTTGAATCCAAATGAAGCAGAGGGATCCTGGGGAATGTTAGACTGGGATCATTTTAATACAAGAACTATAGACTATATTAATAGAGTACACAAAATCTGGGTGGATGAATACAAAGTAGATGGATTTAGATTTGACGCTATGTACATGATTGGCTGGGATATGCAGCAACAGGAATACGGAATACCAGCCTGGTCAACTGCACTCAGAAACCATGACCCCACAGTCTACCAAATTGCAGAACATTTACCATCAAACCCATGGCTAATTGAAAACACAGATTTATCCTCCGGATGGCATGATAGCTTTCATGACAGACTGCTCAATGATGTCCACGGTCAAAGTCTATCAACTATGTCCATTATGAGACAGATTATTGGCTTGCATGAATACTCTGACTGGGGTGATCCATATAATAGCCTTACCCAAGCGGTGAAATACATGGTTAGTCATGATGAACAATCTATTTTACAGGAAATGGTAACGTTTAATAGTTATTCCATCGAAGAAGCGAGAAGTCGAGATAAGTTTTACGCAACAATACTTTTTACATCACTTGGTATTCCAATGCTCTTCCAGGGCCAAGAGTTCGGACTACAGACTGGTTGGGATGATGATAATAATAATGGTAATTATGATGATGAAAAGCTGCAATATCGCCCGGTAGATTGGTCACTATTGGATACAGAGACTGGACAATCACACCTAGAGCATTACTCAAAATTAGCCAAACTTAGAAAATCTAATCCCGCATTTTACGAAGGGACTTTTTATGATCTATATCGATACACAAGTCAAAAGGTTATCGTTTATGGATACAAGGACGAATCACCAAATAATAATAATGATCAAGTTGTTGTAGTGGCTAACTTTTCGTCTTTGGAAAGAACTATAGAAAATGTGCCCTTCCTTTCATCAGGGACCTGGCATGATGCATTTAGCCCCGCAAATGTAATAACAGTTGACCAAGACAATTACTATGATGAATATTCTATTCCTGCTAAATCAGCAATTGTATTTACCAATAGAGACTACCAACTAACAATCCCCTCATCGAACGAATCACTTCCAGATCGATTTGAGATAGTGGAGTGCTATCCAAATCCCTTTAATGGGAAATTAAATATCCGCTATCACATAAGTAACGCATCTAATATTCATGCCACCATCTATGATTTAAGTGGGAAGGTCATCAAAAGCTTTAAATATGAACAGAAGTATCCCGGACAGCATCAACTCATTTGGGATACAAAAAACAACAACGGAGATGCAGTAGCAACCGGGTTGTATTTTGTATCACTATCGTCAGAAAATAGAACTATAAATACAAAAGTCTTGTACCTGAAATAATATAAGAGCATGAGAATTATTTGCGCATTTATTGGTATTGCTCTTCTTTCCATCCAATCTTGTACTGATTCAAATGTAAATCAAAAACTCAGTTATGGTTCCTTTTTAAATCAGGATGGAATCCAATTTAAAATACATGCTCCAAGTTCCAACCAAGTTCAATTAATCATTTTTGAGAATCCAGAAGATGAAAATGGAACTGCATATGAAATGTCGCCTGATGGAAATGGTGATTGGACCGTTTTTATTAAGGGCTTAGGTGTGGGGACAATATATGGTTATAGATTGTCTGGTCCTGTCAATGAAGATAGCGTAATCATTGCAGATCCATACTCCAAAGCAGCTATTACTCAAAATACTTGGAGGCATGTTGCAAAGACCTTGGTAGTCGATGAATCTTTTGACTGGCAGGGAGATACTTGGAAAAATTTTGATCCCCTGGATCTTATAATCTATGAGGCGCATTTAAGAGACATGACGAACCATCCATCCTCTGGAGCCTTGTCTCCTGGTACCTATAAAGGGTTTATTGAAAATGATCAAAATGGTGGAATTGCACATTTAAAGAAAATGGGTGTAAACGCAATTCAATTTTTGCCTATTTGGGATTATGCAAACGTTGAAATCCCCTACAAAGAGAGAGCCGGCGGTATGTTTAATGATTGGAACCCATATGAAAGAAATCACTGGGGATATATGCCGACTTTTTTCATGGCCCCAGAGAGTTACTATGCATCAGATGGTAACAGAAACATTGGTAGCTGGAACGGAAAAGATGGAAGAGCTGTAAAAGAGTTCAAAGAACTGGTAAGAGAATTACATAAAAATGATATTGCAGTCATTCTTGATGTGGTTATTAACCATGTTTCAAACTACGATTGGCACCCTTTAAAATTTATTGATAGAGATCTGTACTTTCATTTAGATGAAAGAGGAAATTATGTTAGCCAATGCTGTGGTAACCTATTGGATATGGATAATAAACACGTTCAGCAATATGTTATTGAAAGTCTAAAATATTGGATGCTGGAGTATCATATTGATGGATTTAGATTTGATCAGGCTCATCTACTATCCTTAGAAACTGCTGAACTGATTTCTAGCGAACTAAGATCTCTCAACCCAGGTGTAATTATTTATGGAGAGGCCTGGGACAATCGGAGTAAAGAATTCTCTATAATAGAATGGGGATCATTCAATGCCCATTTTCGAGATGTCATTCGAGGTGATCTACATGACTTTGAAAAAAAGGGGTTTCTTTTTGGATCATATAGACCAAATGAAGACAAGAATGATTTAATGTCAATCATTTCCGGGACCTCTGAAATTAGTGGTGGTATCTATAAGAAATCACATCATGCCATTAACTTTTTAGAGGTGCACGATGATTACTGCTTCAGTGATTTTCTTAGACTATCTAGTGGCGAAAATAAAAAGGATGATCTCATTACAGATAAATTAAGCCACATTGCACTTTCTCCAAGATTAAATAAGATGAATAAACTTGCTGCATTTATTTTATTTACTAGCCAGGGTATACCATTATTTCATCAGGGACAAGAGTGGGGGCATTCTAAAATCATAGCAGAAACAAAAGCCCCCGATTTAAATGTTCATAAAATGGACCCAAACTCATACAATAAAGACAATGAAACAAATTGGGTTAATTGGAACGAATTAAGCCAAAATCAAGATTTAGTAGATTTTTATAAAGCTCTAATTCAAATAAGGAAAGAATATCCTCAATTAAGAAAAACTCGCCCCCAGGATATTTCATTTTACAATTTCAAAAATGAATTTAGTTTGGGATATGGTTTCAATGAGACAATGATTGCCTATATAAATGGCGATAATAAAGAAGAACTAGAGGTTATCTTACCAGATGGAATTTGGAGTTTATTGATTGGCACCTCAGATCAAACTACCAGTGAATTGAATAATGGAAAATTTATTTTAGGACCAAAAGATGGTGTATTGTTAGTAAGAGAATGAAATATACATATCTTTTATTACTATCTTTTTTTTTGATATGCTGTGGAGGTGAAAATTTGAGTTTTTCGAACCTTGAATGGATAAATAATCAAACAATCTATGAGGTGAACCTAAGGCAATACACCCCTGAGGGTACTTTCGCATCTTTCCGGGAGCATCTTCCAAGACTAAAAAAAATGGGAGTCGGTGTTTTATGGTTTATGCCCATCCACCCAATTGGTGAAAAAAATAGGAAAGGCATACTAGGAAGTTATTATTCTGTAAGAGATTATCTTGATATAAACCCAGAGTTTGGCACTAAGAAAGAATTTAAATCTCTTGTAGATGAAATTCATAAAATGGGGATGTATGTTATAATTGATTGGGTCGCAAATCATACGGCATGTGATAATGCTATAGTATCTGATAATCCTGATTGGTATACTAGAAATAAAAGTGGAGATTTTCAACCTCCAACAGGGACTGATTGGAGTGACGTCTATGATTTAGACTTTTCTAACCCTGATTTAAGAAGCTATATGACCAACGCAATGGAATATTGGGTTAAAGAATTTGATATTGATGGTTTTAGATGCGATGTTGCGGGCATGGTGCCTACAGATTTCTGGGAGACCACAATAAATAAGCTAAGGTCCATCAAACCAGTCTTTATGCTAGCTGAATGGGAGGATCCAGAATTATTAAATAAAGGTTTTCAAGCAGATTACAGTTGGCAACTTTATCATATTATAAAAGATGTCTCTAATGGCAATAAAGAGGTATCGGACATTCGCGATTTTTATGAAAATCCAAAAAAGAAGTATCCTGAAGGTGCATTAAAAATGAACTTTTTAGATAATCATGATGAAAACAGTTGGAACAGAATAATGGTTCAACACTTCAAGGAGAAAGTGTATCCATTATCAACTATGTTATTCACATTACCTGGAATACCCATGATATATTCTGGACAGGAGGCTCGATTAAATAAAAGATTAAAATTTTTTGAAAAAGATACAATCGATTGGGGTACTTTTTCAGATGAGAATTTTTATAA
>JAYNUL010000001.1:60717-63792 GCA_038281125.1 Fidelibacterota bacterium
TCTTGTTCTTGAGTTTTATTTTTTCTGATGATTCATGGAAGGTATATGATGAGTCAGATTTAGCCTATATCCATATTACCATTGACCCTGAAGACCTTGAATGGATGTACGATAATGTGGAAAGCGACTCCATGCATGTTGCTACATTCCAATTTCAAAATTCCTTTATTGATGAAACCATTGACTCTATCGGTTTTAGGATACGTGGCAATACCTCGCGAGGTTCAGCAAAAAAATCATTTAAAGTTGACTTTAATCATTTTATTGGAGGACGCAATTTCTATAATCTAGAAAAACTAAACTTGAACGGCGAGCATAATGACCCATCAATTGTTCGCTCTAAATTATGTTGGGATTTTTACCAGGATATTGGCATGAAAAGTAGTAGAGCATCTCATGTTACATTATATATTAATAACGAATATTTTGGTCTCTACCTTTCCGTTGAGCATATTGACGATACATTCATTTCAAAAAATTTTGATAATGATAATGGAAACCTATGGAAATGTATCTGGCCTGCAGATTTAACCTACAGAGGTCAAGATGCAGAAGATTATCATCCATACTATAATGAGACAAGACCCTATGAATTAAAAACAAATAGAAATGAGTATGATTATTCAAAGCTAGCCAGATTAATCAAAGTTGTTCACCAGAGTCCAGATTCATTGGAAATGGTTCTAGACATAAAAACAACTCTACAATATTTTGCAATGAACATACTAACAGGTAGCTGGGATGATTATCGTTTCCTCAGAAACAATTTTTATCTTTATCATGATCCTGATAAAGATTTGATAACCTGGATACCATATGATTATGATAACTCATTTAGTATTGACTGGTTTAATATTGATTGGTCTACCATTGATCCTTATGATTATCCTGTCATTGATCAAGATGGCCGCCCTCTAACTGATTACATATTTTCTCAAGATAGGTATAGGAATTTATTTTCTCACTTTTTACAATTTTATAATGAACAATTATTCAATCTGGATAGTATGTACCAGACATTAAACTATTTTTCAGACTATTTATACTCCGCGGCGGAATACGATATCTATCGGACATTAGACTATGACTTTAGCATGAGTGATTTTTTGAACAGTTATGGCAGTGACTATGACAATGCGCATGTAAAACAAGGCATTCTAGAATTTATTGCATCAAGAAAGGAATCCTTAAATCAACAAATCGTTTTTGATGGTAATAATCCAATCATTTATGAAGCATCTATTGAAGGAGAGGTTAACATACTTGGGGAGCCTGTGGATGTCAGTGCTTGCATATGGGGGAATATTGAAGATGCGTACTTTTTCTATCGTCGTGATAATAATGAATGGGATTCTGTGCCACTATCATATGATCCCATTTTGGGAACTAAAAGAGTTGAGGATCATGATCGCTGGGTCTCTGAGTTTACTCCCTCCGAATCTGGTGAATATGAATGGTACATTTTTTCATCAAATGGAAACCATGAAGAACGATTTCCTATTTATGGCTATAAATCTTTTCAGATATTGGATCAAGTTGCCTATCAACCTGTATTAATTAATGAACTACTAGCAAGAAATGTATTTACAAATACGGATGAAGCTGGAGAATATGATGACTGGATAGAAATATTGAATGATGGAGATCTGCAGGTGGATTTAGCAAACCATTATTTAACAGATAAAAGAGATAATCTTACTAAGTGGAAGTTCCCCGAGTCTGTTTCTGTTATCTCTCCGAACAATTACATTTTAATTTGGTGCGATGAGGATCAAGAACAAGGTGACCTTCATTCAAACTTTAAACTGTCCTCTGGAGGTGAGTTTATTGGCCTAGTTCATCCTGATGGAGTAACAGTACTTGATTCAATTACCTTCCCAGCCCAACAACAAGATATTTCATATGGCAGAGTTTTTAATGGAGGGTATAATGATCAATGGGAATATCTAACACCAACACCTGGGTTACCAAATGAATTACTTAGTCTATCTAATCCTATATCAATTAACTCATTTGAAATAAATAAGGTCTATCCAAACCCGTTTAACTCAAGCTTTACAATCAGCTTAAATATCGATAGAAAATTAATGCCTATGAAGATTGATATCGTTTCTCTTACGGGTCGTACCATAAAATCAAAAACAGTTTACCCTTCTTCACTAGGTCAAATAAATATAAAAATGGAATTAGATAACACAAGCGCATCAGGCTATTATTTTTTAACAGTAACTAAAGGAGCCAAAATGTTTTCTAAAAAATTATTATTTCTGAAATAAATAGCTTTTTTGCTTATCAAAGCATCTTTCTTTGATCTCTAAGGCCCATAGATATCATAAATGGATCTGCGAGCTGGTGATTTGAAAATTCTTGCTTAGATTTCAAACTAAGCCAGTTATTCGCAATTAATATTTGACCTACGGGAGCACCTAAGGAGTTCCCTGGACCCAATAGTATTACCTTGTCAGGACAAAATTCTTTTAAGGCCACTGTAACGGATGAGTTGAAATCAAATGTATTTTGTACCTGATGACCAAGTGTGTATTCCATTATTTGATTTGGATCGCTTGCAAAAGGAGACCATACTTTTCCTGTTCCGTCAATTAAAGGGATAGATGGTTTATTAAAAAAAGATGGATCAATTAATTTTCTCGCTGATTGGGAAATTGATTCAAGTAAAGGAGTATGGAAAGCACCATGGTAGGGAATTATGAGTGGATATTTATCCTTTGCGGGAAGAATTTTTGATAGCTTTTTTATAGCTGATTTATCTCCTCCAATTACAATAAAGCCACCTAAATTGATGGATAAATATGCTCCTGCATTAGATAATTCAGACATGACTAAGTCTTTCATATTTTGATCAATATTCCATGCATCATCTACTATTGGGTATATCATCTGAGCACCAATAAGCTCATCTTTCATCATTGAGCCCATTGTATTAATTAAATGAAATCCATTTTCCCATGACACTGCTCCAGACAAAACTAAAGCAGTATACCACCCCATTGAATTTCCTAGTACAGATACAATCTCATATTTAGTTCTATCAATGCTCATGAAATCTGAGAAGCT
>JAYNUL010000001.1:63892-69565 GCA_038281125.1 Fidelibacterota bacterium
CTGCATTCATCCACAATTAAGATTTTATTACATCGCCCAATGCTTGCAATTATTTTGGGTATATTAATTGGTGCAAGCCATCTGAGATCAATCACCTTTATTTTCTTTTTTGTTTTGGACTCAATGGCTTTTTTCGCTTTTAGAGAAAGATAAAGGCCATTGCCATAAGTAATTATTGTTAAGGACCTGCCATTACCATAGGTCATGAATTCGCCTACTGCCACTTCTTCCTTAATATCAGGGTACACATTTAGCCATTTCCCATCTTTCTCAGTATACAAGTCTCTTGTCATATAAAGGGCAATAGGTTCTATAAAGATAACAACTCTCCCATTTTCATAGGCTTCACGTACAGAGGTTCTAAGCATTTTTACTGCATCTGCACCATTGGATGGAACAGCTAAGATTAAACCTGGTATATCTCTAAATATTGTAAGAGAGTTATCATTATGAAAGTGACCCCCGAATCCTTTTTGATATGCCAACCCTGGTATACGTAATACCATGGGGTTAGTAAATCGACCTTCAGAGAAGAAAGGTAGTGTCGCAGCTTCTCCCCTTAACTGATCCTCTGCGTTATGTAAATATGCAAGAAACTGAATCTCTGGAATTGGAACAAATCCATTATGTCCCAGACCAAGTCCAAAACCAATGATGGATGTCTCATCCAAAGGACTGTTAAACACTCTTCGGATACCGAATTGCTTATATAGGTCTGCAGTAACATGATACACACCCCCTTTCTGAGCAACATCCTCGCCAAAAACAACAGTATTTGGATACTGCAAAAGAATATCTGTCAGAGCATAATTAATCAATTTCCCCATATGCTGAGGAATGGATATCCTATTAAACTCTTTCTCAAATACCTTTTCTCTCTTGCCAAGGGAAGGATACTTTGGACGAGATCGGATATGCTTACTTGATATAATTGAAGACATTACTTCCTTTGCTTTTTTTAGCTTTGGTCTAGAAATTGCATATTCAAAAACTTTACCTACTTGTTTACGTTTTTGCTCATAAAGAGATAAAATTTCTTTTTTAGTAAGACAATTATTTTCAATCATTATTCTTGCCGAATGTAATAGAGGGTCATTTTTTTCATCTTCTTCTATCTCTTTTAGGCTCCTATATCCTAGCTCTATATCTGAGCCAGCATGGCCCATTAGCCGAATGGTCTTCATGTGTAAAAAGACAGGTCCCCTATTTACTCTACAAATTTTTTCAGCTTTTTTTGATTTAACAATTAGATCAACCAAGTTCAATCCATCTACTTTTAGATATTCAAGACCGTACCTATTTGAAAAGTTGTTTTCAATCCATTCTTCTTCAGTGGGTACAGATATACCTGTCCCATTATCCTCGCATATGAAAATAATTGGTACATGCCCACCCTGGCTCGAGATCCAACAAGCAGTATTAAAAGCGGATAGTGCGGTAGCATGATTGGCACTAGCATCGCCAAAACTACAGATAACGATGCTACTATTATCTAGCTTACTTTCAGAAAGATTTAAGTCTTTCGCACGGTCAATTGCAAATGCGGTACCGACTGCCTTAGGGAGGTGACTTGCAATGGTACTTGTCTGAGGAGGTATAAAGAGATCTTCACTGCCAATGACCTTATGACGACCTCCACTAATTGGATCTTCAGAGGAAGCCATAAACGAAAGCGCCATATCATAAATCGGTGTCGATTTAGGTATTTGTTTTGCTCTTTCTAAATAAAAGGGTGCACTTCGATAATGCAAAAAGGCCATGTCTTTGTGAGAAAAAAATCTTCCAAAAACAGCATTACCTTCATGGCCAGAGCTTCCAATGGTGTAAAAACATTCTCCTCTATCTTTAAGCTTGCGAGCGTGAAAATCCATATGCCGACTTATAACTTGGGATTCAAATAAGGAAATTAAGTCAGTTTTTAAAATATCGTTCTTGGATAATTTTTGCTCTGATTTTGCCTCAGGCAAATTACCTGATTCTACCCAACGAGTGAAATTTTGATCTATTACTTCCGCTCTGTTAAAGATAGACATGAGTAGACTTTAATTAAGAAATTTATTTTTTCAAGGAGGATAACTTTCCCTTGAATTCTCTAAGCTCGCGAACGTTACCAACCTCAATTTCTCCTGAATCCCACTTTAATTTAAAATCCTCTTCAGAATCATGACCACCTTGCTTTTTATAAAGTGGAAAAAGTTCACTCTCTTGGCGCGGCTTATTATTATGAAGAGAGGCTGTTATTTGGTACGCAATATCCTCTAAGATATCATCTATCACACGCTCTGGAAGGTTTTGTTCGAGTAAGCTCTGTTCAATTCTAGAGAAGCGTAGACCACTAATGACGTAATCTTGATAAGCCTCCCATGCAAAAGGGGCTACTTTTTTAACTGACTCTGCCATCGCATCTGAAAATACACGAATCTCATACTGAGCATGGCTATCTGAACGCAGGCCCACAAAGTGTAACAGATTATGTAGATCGTTTTTCCAATACCATTCTGTATAAAGATTTACAGGTAATACAGCTCTAGCTAATTCTCTCGCAACACCTGCATCATTTAATTCTGAATATATTTCAAAGCTCCTATTTGATATCTCTTGAAAATAGTCACTTACTTTTGCTTTCAAAGAATCAGAAACTTCCCCTAACCTTCCTTGTTTGTTCAAGGAACTTTGAAATTGGATATGCTCTGGATCAGGAAGATAAAACTCATCTCTTGCCTCGGAATATCTCAGAGAGTATTCATTTATATTTGCTGTACGATGTCGAACCCATTGCCGCGCAACAAATATGGGCATTTTGCAGTGGAATTTAAACTCTACCATCTCAAATGGTGTTGTGTGTCTATGGCGCATTAGGTATCTAATTAGCCCTCTATCTTGTGAAACTTTAGAGGTTCCCTTTCCATAACTCACTCTGGCGGCTTGTACAATCGCATCATCACCACCCATTGAGTCCACCAAACGGACAAAACCTTTGTCCAGACATTTAATTGCATCTTCAGGAATGTTTGACATATTTATTCTCTATTTGATTTTTTCATATATACTACCCCTCTTCTTAATTAAAAAAGAGGTATATAATTTATTATCTTTTAATCTGTTCTACAGTTTCAATTATAATCATCATCATCTTTTTAAAACTGCAAATGTTTTATCTACCGCAATGGAGTCACCTGCAATTAACCCTGGTGTAATGAGTGTGTCATCTTGATTGTACAAACGCGGAGCTCCATTAAGGTCAATCAATTTTCCACCAGCTTCATTGATTATACAATTTCCTGCACATATGTCCCACTCATTCTTTGGTCTAAGGGATGCAAACATATCAGCCTGACCTGACGCAGTAAGTCCAAGTTTATAGGCAACAGACCCAATTGCTTTTAATTCAGAAAATGAATTTTGGTATGCCGTCCACAATCCTTTTTTTGTTTCCGAGCGACTGTTTAAAATAACCATATCGTCTGTAGTATCTTTAGAGCTACATTGTATTGGCTCATCATTAAGCATTGCTCCTTGATCTCTAGCAGCGGAAAATAATTCTTTAGATACTGGATTATACAGCACCCCTAGAACAGGAAACCCATTCTCCACTAATGCTATACTCACAACAAAGTGAGGAACTCCTTCGATGAATTCTTTAGTACCGTCAAGCGGATCAACAACCCATACTCTTTCTCTATTTAATCTCTCTTTTGAGTCAACGGTTTCTTCTGAAAGCCATCCGTATTCAGGATTTGCTTGCGTTAATATTTCTTTAAGGCGAGCATCTGAGGCATGATCTGCGGTTGTAACAGGATTGTGATAGCCCTTATCTTTTATCTCGTAATCCGCCTTGTAGTATCCTAGAATTAGGTTTCCTGCTTCAACTGCTGCTTCTTTGGCTATAGATAATTCTGTCATCACGGGGCGGAAAGTTAGTCTAAATTTTCTTGAGTCTAAAGCTTGTTAAAATAGAATATTGATTTAATTAATTATTATCTCATCTGAAAAAATCCAAGATGGACCACCTGCACCGGGATGATAATCAGGACATTGATCTATGTTATATCCTTTGACCCTTATAAATCTTGATTCTAATGGGCCAAGGTTTGCTTTATAACTAATTATTTTTTGTTCAAAACTAAAATTATTACTAGGAAAATCTTCATAAATGAGTTCAAAGTTTTTACCATCAGAGGAATGTTCTATCTGGATATGGTACGGTAAAAATATCCAAAATACCTGACTCTGTAAGAATCTTACTTCTATTTCATTAATTGTTTTAGCACTTCCAAGATCAATAAGTGCGATAAGGTCTTCTGCTTCAAATCCTTGCCATGATTTATCTTGATAGTTTATGGTACCACCCATACCATTTATCAGAGCGTGACTACTTTCACCCTTATACTTTTTGTTGGGAGGGTTTTCTAAGATTAAACTGCTTCCAACTGCCATATTCTCGATTTTTATAAATTCTGGCTCGTATCCACATATTGCAGCATAAGATTCTGTCCCGATTTCGTTGGTTAATTTATCTCCTAGTTTCGACCTTGCAATGCTGCCAACTTTTTCTAATTCTTTAACAATATTTGGAAAGAGTCCTGCAACATCCGTTGTCTCTCCAATGTCATTGCTAAGGTCATATAGTTCTAACCCAGATTGCCCTTTATTATAGGGCCCTGGGTGAAGGTTTTTTCCAGGTTCAACACCCTTGTAGGAGCGATATACATGCGGAAAAACCAGCTTCCACTTCCCTTTACGTACTGCAATAAGTTTCTCGCCATAGTAATAGTAGAGTTCATTTCTTGGGTTAGAATTTTTTTCACCATTCAAAAGTGGCACCAAACTAACACCATCATTCGCATATCGTTCAATTTTATCACCCAATATATTTGCTATTGTAGGGTAGATGTCTATTGTAGATGCAATGTTTGAAATAGATTGTCCTGGGCTGATTATTTCTGGCCAGCGCATTATGCATGGCACCCTTGCTCCACCCTCCCACATGGTACCTTTCCCCTCTCTAAGTGGGCCAGCGGATCCACCCCATTTACCATAATTAAGCCATGGTCCATTATCACTTGCATAAATAACAAGAGTATTATCTTCAATGCCATTACTTTTTAGAGCATCTAAAATCTGACCAACAGACCAATCGATCTCCATGATTACGTCTCCGTAAAGGCCGAGTTTACTTTTTCCTAAAAATTTATCTGATGCTGCAATAGGCTGATGAGGCATTGGATGGGGGACATATAAAAAAAATGGATTGTCTTTATTTCTTCCTATAAAATCGACTGATAGTTCTGTGATTCTTCTCGTTATCTGAGCCTGATCATTAAGTGTTTCAATTTTGTCTTTTGGCTCGTTGCCTTCCCAAAAAGACATTGGTGGGTAATAGCTTCGTTTATCTTGATTTAATGGTTTACCATCATAGTCAACTGGCCACATATCGTTTGAACATATAAGCCCTGAATACTCATCAAAGCCATTTTGCAAAGGGAGATATTCATACCTGTGTCCGAGGTGCCACTTCCCAAATATAGCATTTGTATATCCATGCCGTTTTAATAGCTTTGCTATTGTTTCAGTTTCTGGATCAAGCCCATTAACTGCCCATGGACTAAGAGCGCCCTGAATTCCAACACGTTCTGCATAGCTTCCAGTCATTAACGATGCTCGCGATGCACT
>JAYNUL010000002.1:0-9046 GCA_038281125.1 Fidelibacterota bacterium
ATATATGTTGTGAAATTTGATTGTCCCTTAGGAAGCCTTCCTTGGTTTTGACCGAATGTAGGTTTACATGAATACCCTTTAATCGTGAGATCCAGATAAGATTGGGCCACAGGTCATAGGATGCAAACATGATTTTTTTAGGCTTTATCATATTCAATACCCTATTTATTGTCCAGGGGAAATCAAATGGAATGTAAAATTTTAAATCCATTGCATCGCTATTTGCATGGTTAAAACCTGATGGGGATGAGAAACTAACAATACAAATCAAATCATCCTGCTCCTCCTTTAACTTTTCGATTACGGTCTTAAGCTGAAAAAACTCACCTAGACTAGATGCGTGAAACCAATAAGTTTTTGAATTTGTATCAAATTTATTAAAGTAATTTTTTAATACATTGAAAGAGTCAAATTTACCTTTAATAGACTGTCTTAACTTTTTATTGAATGCTGAAATTATTAACGCAGTCCAGAAAATAACTGGATATACTAGTCCATTATAAATGACAAAATATATTATCTTCATTTACAGTGATGATGCTAGTGATTTTAAAACTTCGTTGGGTTCAATAGACTCCATGCAGTATTGCTTTTCTCTGTAGCAAGGCACACTACCATTTTGAGAACAGGGTCTACACCACAGATCTATCTCAATATTATTTGAATTTGGCAAGGATACCCCTGCACCAGTTTCGGTAGAGGTAGGTCCCATGATCATGGTTACGTCAACCCCAAGCGCCTCTGCGGCATGCACTAGTCCTGTATCACTTCCAATCACACGCTTTGAGTTTGCCACTATTGACAAAGCCTCTCTAAGATTTGTTCTACCAGACAAATCCAATGAATTATTTAGGCCAATGTGGATCTCTTGGCATATTTTGTCTTTGGAGGACCCAATTAGTATGCTAGGAATATCGATTTTATTTAGCAACTCGATATATTTAAATGCTGGCCACTGTTTTTGATTCCAGGCTGCGCCGGGGACAATGGCAATGTAATTTTCATGTATTCCCAAATCTGAGATTAATCTCTTTCCTCTTTTTAGTTCACCATCACTCAAACGAAGTGAGGTTGGTGGAATGGAAGAATGATCGCCATTCCATATTGATCCTAAATAATCATGATACATTGATCTAGTAGAAAATTGTGGATCAAAATAATTCTTGTGAAAATAAAATAGCATCATTCTTTTCCACCTGGGCTTTTGAAGCTGAAACACATGTGACCTTGATTGAAAGGTGACAATATTTGATCTAAGTGAATTATGGAGATCGTAGATGAGATCATATCCATTCCTTTTTAGGTAGCCTCCAAAACTCCACAACTCCCTAAACTTCATTTTACTGGGAATGGAAATCAATCTATCAATGTGCGGATGGAACTCTAAAAGAGAAGAAAATTTTTCAAGGGTAAGAAAAGTAATTTTAGCATAAGGAAAGGCAGATCTGATGGTGTTTAGCGGCGAAGTGGCTAAAACAATGTCACCAATGGAGCTAAATCTTACAACCAGTATCTTCTGGTTAGATTTCATGGTTATTTGACTCTGGAGGAATTAAAATCTACAAGATCAAGCATGGACTGCCTTATAGGTGTGTCAGAATAAGGCAGAATGGATTCAATTGCCTTTTGGGAATACTCATCTAACTTTTTTCTGGCATAATCAACACCACCAGTTTCTTCAATAATTTGAACTATTTGGGAAATTACTGACCGACTCTTCTTTTTCACATCTAGAAGTTTTTTTAGCTTTTTATACGCAGATCTTGACATATTATTTTTTGAAAATATTAAAGGCAATGTTGCCATATTTCTTTTTACGTCACCACCATTATTTTTTCCAGTATCATTTTCATTTCCCAACAGGTCAAAAAGATCATCTTTTATTTGAAATGCCATCCCAAGATTTTCTCCAAAAGAAAATGTTGCTTGTCTATCTTTTTCTTTTTTTGTGGTCGTTATAGCTCCTAGCTCACAGCTGGTGGCAATCAGAGATGCAGTTTTTTGGCTAATCATTTCAAAATAAACATCTTCAGTCATGGAACGTGTAATACTTTTTTCTATCTGAAGAATTTCACCAGCACTTAGTTTTTCGGCCGTACTTGATATCTGTTCTAGTGCATCAAAGTCTTTCAATCCTATCATATTAATCAGTGCTTTACTTAGAATGAAGTCTCCCATCAAAACAGATAATTTATTTTTCCAAACTCTATTTATTGATGGTCTACCTCTTCTAAGGGTAGCATCATCTACAACATCATCATGAATAAGTGTTGCAATGTGCAATAATTCCATCATTGCAGCTGCTCGATAGCTGTTAATTGTTGGTTCTCCACACAATCTAGCAGAAAGAATAGTCAAAATAGGCCTTATATTTTTCCCCTTACTTTTAATCATATATTTCGAGATTGTATTTATCAATCTGACCTCTGAATTCAGAGCATTTTCAAACTCTTTTTGGAAGATTTTCACGTCTTCAATTATGGGCTGAGTTATTTGTTTTAGAGTGATAAGATCTTTGTGCATGCTCTCAAAACTACCCTATTCATCTTATGTTATTCAATTACGTTCTCTTTCTATTTACAAGCCATGAAACACCAATACTAATCTCGTAGAGCAACACCAACGGGAAAGACATGATGAGCATTGAAACCGGATCAGGAGGGGTAATAAATGATGAAAGTATGAGAATGGTTACCATTGAATGTCTTCTGTAATGTTTCATAAAAGCTGGAGTAAGTATGCCAATGGTTGATAGAACCAGAGAGACAACAGGGAGCTGGAAAATGACACCCGCACCAATGAGCAACCAAGTTAAAAAACTAAAATAATACTGGATAGAAAAATTATTTTCTACTTGTGGTGCTGAAACTCCACTAAAAAATTCTAAGGAGAATGGAATAAGAACAAGGTATCCAAATGAAACACCAGCTATAAATGATGTAAACGCAAAAAATACAAACGGTAGAGCAAATTTCTTTTCCTTTACCTTTAATCCCGGTGCCACAAATTGCCAAAACTGGTACATTAAATATGGCAGTGATAAGATAAAGCCGGATGCAAAAGATATGAACCATTTTATCAAAAACATGCTTTGAACCTGTAGTGACTGTATTACTATAGGGTTGCTTGTAGTGGTACTTGGATATAGTAATATTCCAAGAATTTGATCTATATACCCATATGAAAGAGCTGAACCAATTAATATTGCGACAAATGACCTAACCAGCCGCCACCTTAGTTCCTCAAGATGCTCAAGAAACCCCATTTCATTGTGTTCTTTTGAGGACATTATTTAGTCTGATCCATTAACCTATTCGCCATCATATGAGGTACCATATCTATTTCATCAATTTTTGCTGTCATTTCTTTTAAATCTTGTAATTTAAAACTAGTCCAAAATCCTTGTTCAAGTTTTTCTCGAACTTGATTCATTACCCTCTGGCGATATCTGTCTAATCTTCTGCGCTCTAAGTGCCCAGTTTCTAACATCAATTCCATGTGCGATTCCATGCCTTTGAATAACTCAGAGACTCCTATCCTCTCTGTTGCGATAGTATTAAACACAGGAGGCTCTAGCTTGCCTATTTTAGTAAAATTGTGGATAATATTTTTTAATATTGAAGATAGTCTATTTGCCCCATCTCGATCTGATTTATTGATTACAAACAAATCAGCTATCTCAATTAGACCTGCTTTCATCATTTGAATTTCGTCACCTGATTCAGGGACCAAAACAACTATACACAAATCAGCTGCTTTTACTATGTCATGTTCACTCTGTCCTACACCAACAGTTTCATAAAGGATAAAATCCTTCCCGCTTGCTGAGAGGATATCACCAACATCTTGCGATTTACTAGCCAAGCCTCCTAAATCACCCTGGTTGCCCATACTTCTGATAAAAACTCTCTCATCCCATGCATATTGATTCATTCTGATTCGATCTCCCAACAAAGACCCACCAGAGAATGGGCTTGTTGGGTCGACAGCCACTACACCAACGGTATTATTATTATCTAATATGATTTCTACAAGTGCATTGGTAATGGTACTCTTGCCTGCACCAGGTGGTCCAGTAATGCCAATGCGTATAGACTCACTTGTTTTGGAGTATATATCAGCTAAAAGAGATGTTGATTGATTTTGACCGTTCTCAATAATTGTGATGGCCTTTGATATAGATCCATGGTCATTCTCTCGAATTCCACGAATTAGCGATTGAAGCATTTAGGAGTCAAATTCCTTGATAAATTTTTTATAATCAAGGATTATAAGTTCTCTGCCATTTCGTTCAATGAGATCTTCCTTCTCAAGTAAACCCAATGCCCTCGAGACTGTCTCTCTGGAGGTGCCAGCCATATTTGCAATGTCCTGCTGAATAGGAGTTTTAGGTATGCTTACCCTTCCATTCTGAATCACACCTTGCTCATCAGCAAATCTTATGATACTGAGTGCAATACGTTTTTCAGCATCACTTAGTGACAAACTCGCAATCTGCCTATCACTTTTTCTCAATCGTCTAGCGAGCTCTTTTAACAATTGAACAGCTATCTGAGGGTAATCATTTACAACCGCAATAAAATCATTCCTGTCTAGTGTTAGAACCTTTGTTTTTTCCAATGCAATAACATTTGCAGAGCGGGATTCACCATCCAGAAGAGACATCTCTCCAAAAAAGTCGCCCTCATTAAGCATTGCTAAGATAACTTCTCGACCATCTTTGCTTAACCTTGTAACTTTCACACTACCCTCAAGCACAAAAAAACATTGCTCACCCTCTGAATCTTCTAGAAAAATATAGTTTCCATTTTCAAAATGTTTTGCAACCATTTTGTCTGCAATATGTCCAAGATCATTTTCATTAAGATCCCAGAATATTGATACAGATTGTAAAAGTTCTATTTTCTCCATATCAGAAGATACAAATCAAATATTGCTTTTCAAATTTCATATCGAAATCAAAAAACTTAATCAATTAAAAGAAGATTTATTTATTATAACAATTTAAACATCTCATTGACATCGGAATTAATGATGTAGTAAACTTGCCGGCTTTAAATTAAGGAAAAAAGTTTAATGGATAGACATCCGCAACAGATAAAAAGAGAACGACAAGATAAGAAAAGACGCGCTAGAAATCTTGATAGCCTCTCAAGGCTACGTACCAGCATCAAAAAAGTACTCTCTTCTTCTACAAAAGAAGAAGCAGAATTAGTTTACAATGATGCAGTAAAGATTATTGATAAAGCAGTTAGTAAGAATCTTATACATAAAAACACTGGTGCAAGACGCAAGTCTCAAATAACCCGTTTTCTAAACTCTCTAAGTTAGAATAATAGTTTTACCCCTCTGATACCTGATAGTTTGGTGCTTCCTTAACTATTCTTACTTCATGAGGATGGTTTTCCTTAAGAGCAGCACCAGTTACCTGAACCATCGTTGTTGCCATTCCAAATTCTTTAATTGTTTCACATCCGCAATATCCCATAGAAGATCTTATTCCTCCGACAAGCTGATGGATGGTATTTTGAACAGGCCCCCTGTATGGTACCATACCTTCGATTCCCTCGGGTACTAGTTTGGTAGCTTCTGCTCCCTCTTGAAAGTACCTATCACCGCTGCCCTGTTCCATTGCTCCCATTGAACCCATTCCCCTGTAAGACTTATACTGACGACCCTCGTATAATATTGTCTCTCCCGGGCTTTCATCCATCCCAGCTAGAAGACTTCCTACCATTACAGAGTCTGCACCTGCTGCCAAGGCTTTTGCTATGTCTCCGCTATACCTAAGTCCGCCATCAGCTATGATTGGGGTATCAAATTTTCTTGCAACATCAACAGCATCCATGATTGCGGTCAACTGGGGCACTCCTACCCCTGCAATAACACGAGTGGTACAACTTGCTCCTGCCCCGATGCCAACTTTTACACAATCTACTCCAGCATCAATTAATGCTTTTGCTCCTTCACCGGTGGCAACATTACCAGCAATTACCGCAATTTGCTTGTTATCACTTTTTATCTTTGAAATGGTATCTAAAACGCCTTTCGAATGACCATGTGCTGTATCAATTATTATTGCATCAATATCAACTTTTGCTAATTCTTTTGCTCTTTCAAAAGCATCACCTGATACACCAATTGCAGCTGCAGCACGAAGTCTGCCATTAGAATCTTTACATGCATTTGGATAGTCTTCATTTTTTTGAATATCTTTTACAGTAATCAAACCTGTCAAATTATGATCACCGTCCACAACGAGTAGTTTTTCAATACGATGTTCTTGTAGTATGTCTTTTGCTTTTTCAAGTGATGTTCCAACGGGCACGGTTACAAGATTCTCAGAGGTCATTCTATCAGAGACCATCAACATATCATTGGTTTCAAAACGAATATCTCGGTTAGTGATTATGCCAACAAGACGATCATCTTTGACTACTGGAAGTCCACTAATCTTGTATTCTTGCATAATTTTTTTTGCATTTTTTATGGTCGAACCATGATCAACTGTTATGGGGTTTAAAATCATGCCACTTTCTGATCTTTTTACTCTATCTACCATAGTGGCCTGGTCATCGATAGATAGATTTTTATGTATGACACCAATTCCCCCAGTCCTCGCTAGTGCTATTGCCATTTCGCTCTCAGTTACCGTGTCCATTGCAGCACTTAAAATGGGTATATTTAGTTCAATGTCATTAGTTAAACGAGTTTTTAGATTAACATCTCTTGGTAATACACTTGATTTTTGAGGCACTAATAAAACGTCATCAAATGTAAATGCTTGTTTAAATGGTGGACGATTACTCACGACTACTCCAGTTTTAAGGATTTTGAAACTTCTGTTAGAATGTTGCCTGATAAAATTAGCTTGGTAATTTTCTCTATCTCCAAAGATAAAGGCCTATCCCCTTTTGCAAATTTACAATGATCATTTAAAATTTTTAAGGTAGGTGCTGTTCCCTTACCTGCTTTCATATCACTACTAGCTAATGAATTTGCCGCTCCGGCAACGATTAACTCAATAGCGAGGATGGAACCAACATTATGCTGAATTTTAAATAATTTATTTCCAGCCCAAGGGGCCATGCTCACATGATCTTCTTGCCCTCCTGATGTTGGGAGGGAATCAATGCTGGCGGGGTGGGCCAGTGTCTTGTTCTCAGATGCAAGTGCACTTGCAGTAACATGAGCAATCATGTATCCAGATTCAATACCAGGATTGTTTGCAACAAATTGAGGAATTAATGGATCTATGCCTTTCATAAAAAAATGAATTCTTCTTTCTGAAATTGCACCAATTTCAGAAAAGGAAATACTAATTATGTCTAAAGCCTGGGCAATATGCTCTGCGTGAAAATGGCCTGAGCTCAAAATAGTACTCTTATCCATAATTAGAGGGTTGTCACTTAGACTGTTAATCTCATTATTGACCATTGTGGTGCTCAGTTTGAAAGAATCCCTAGAAGCACCGTGAACATGAGGAATACAACGAAAGCTGTATGGATCTTGAACCTTATCACAATTACTATGGGAGCTTACAATTTCACTTCCACGCAGCATGTTATAAACATTCGCAGCAGATATTTGCTGCCCAATGTGATCTTTTAATTTGTGTATATCTTTTCTGAATACTTTACGACTAGAAAAACTATTTTCAACCGAGAGTGCACCAGCTATATCTGCAGTTTTTAATAGTATCTCACCATCGATACATGCTTTAATTGAAAATGCTGTTGACACTTGAGTACCATTGATTAGGCTAATACCCTCTTTGGGCTCAAGTTCTAATGGTTTGATTTTTAGTTTTTTTAAGGCTACTCCTGTAGACATCTTTTTACCGTTAAGAAATACCTTACCTTCGCCAATCAGTGATAGTGCCATATGACCTAACGGTGCCAAGTCTCCGCTCGCACCAACTGAACCTTTTATAGGTATATATGGGATTATGTCATGATTAATAAATTGAATAATCTTTTTAACCAACATTAGTCTAATACCACTATATCCTTTTGCATAGGTCAATAGTTTTAAGTACATGATTGCTCTGACTGTTCCGATCTCAATGGGATCACCAACCCCAGCTGCATGGCTTCTTACTAAATTTCTCTGAAGCAGTTTTTGATCTGCTTTGTTAATGGGTATATTGCTTAGGTTTCCAAAGCCTGTATTGACTCCATACATGGTTGTATCTCCACTAAGAAGTGCACGCAAGTTTCGATGGGATTTTTCAATATTCTTCTCTGCCTGCTTTGTTAGCGAGACTTTCACTGGGCCATTAAACAGAGGAGCAAAATCACGGTAAGAGATCTTCTTTGTTGAAACAAGTAAGGTTTCCATCGGGTAATTTAAAGGAAGACATGAAGTCATTCCAAAGACAGAAAGATATTATTGAATAGAATCGACTTGGGAAAATATATTCATCTCAACTGGAAGTGATTGGCTCAAAATACTACCGTAGCGTTTTAAAACAATACGATTATCGAGACATACAAACTTTCCAGAATCATAGCTTGTACGAATAAGACGACCAAACCCTTGTCTAAATCTTATTGCGGTCTCAGGGAGACTATAGTCGATAAAACTATTTCCACCCATCCTGTTCACGTGGTCAGAATAGGACCTAACCAGTGGCTCGCTTGGAACATCAAATGGTAATTTAACAAGCACAAGAATCTCCAATAATTCACCTGGTAAGTCAACTCCCTCCCAGAAACTATTGGTCCCAAATAATATCCCATTTGATGTTTGATGCATACCTTTGATAATTGATGGTCTTGAGGCACCTCGTACTTGTGCAAATAGAGGAAGGTTTCTTCCATCTGGCAGTGCTCTCAAGTATTTCGCAGTATCGGTTAAAGCTCTTATTGAGGTGAATAAGACCATAATCCTCTTATCAAATAAATTATGTAAATGATAAACAAGATCTCCAATACCAGCTGGGGAATTTGACAAGTCTTTTGATCCTCCATATTGGTAATAGGTAACCTGTTCATCGTAATAAAATGGACTAAGAAATTCTTTTGATGACACGTCTCCATTGTTA
>JAYNUL010000002.1:9056-30049 GCA_038281125.1 Fidelibacterota bacterium
TTGTTATCCAGCCCTACTCTTCGTAAAAAGTACTCAAAAGAGTTCTGAACCTTTAGAGTGGCTGAGGTTAAGATGCAACTATTGATCTTATCAAAAAACGATTTTCGAAGAGCATCGGAAACATCTATCATAGAAGCATGCAGAGAAAGAATTAGAGAGTCATTTCCATTTGACTTTCTTCTGTATTCACCCTCAATCCAATAGACCCACTCGGGGTCTTGATTTTCAGTAAGAGTTACCAGCGAATCAATTAAACCTGATACAGTATCAAGACCCCTATCCAAAGCTGAATGTAGGATTGGATATTCTGTTCGCTTATTATCCATCTCTAAAACAATCTTTTGAATTCTGGTTACTGCAGAGAGAACCTGTTCCAGCGCTAATTTCATTTCCTTAATCTCGTTTTGAATTGGTCCATGAACCTTATCGATATTCCCAAAAATGGGTTGATCCTGATATGTGTTTTCAGGTGTGAATCTATTTTCATTCTCAGCAGTCAAACCTTTCATCATCCTATCCAAACATGATTTTGCATTAGAAACCATTTCTTTTAAATTATCCCTATCATGCCCGATATCGGGATTAACATCACTGATTGATTGAATGATATTATTCCATCTTGCTGAACGAGGAAACGAGGGGTCAATGGTCTGTAATTGATAATTTACCTGCTGCTCATCCCACTCTACCTTGAACTGATCATAAGCGGATTTAGTAAGATTATGTGCCTCATCAATAACAACTGATGAATATTCTGGAAGCAGGCCTTTTTGTGATATATCTGTCATGAGAAGAGAATGATTTACAACGATGACCTGAGCTTGAAATAACGCTCTTTTTAATTTTCCATAATAACACCCATCATTTCTGCTGCAAATGTCTCCGGTACAATAGCCTGTATCGCTACAGATCGCTGATTTTAGCCAATTCCTTCTAGAATTAAAAAAACCAGCACACTCTCCTAGATCTCCAGTTTTCGTCCAAAACAGCCAGAAAATGATCGGGATCAAGGCCTCTAGATCTATTGGGTCAAGTGTTCTAGAATCAGAAACGAGCCAATTAAACCTAGTTTTACAAAGATAATTTTTCCTACCTTTTAACATCACAGCATTTAGTGGTACGTCAAGAGCCTGTGACAATATTGGAAGATCCTTATAAAATAGCTGATCCTGTAAATGTTTTGTGTGACATGCAATTATAGTGGGGCCTTCTTCCTCAAAATTGGAGGACTTTCTTATTGCTCCATATAAGTAGGCCATTGACTTACCTAGGCCAGTACCTGCTTCAATTACGCCCTTAGATTGATCTTCATTAATCATTTCATCAACCATTTGCGCATATTTTTTTTGATTTGCGCGACTTTCAAAATTTGGATGAGACAAGGACAACAATCCATTGTCTCCAAAAACTTGTTCAGACGAAATTTCTGAAATGTTCTTGTCACCTAAATAACTGAATGTATTTGACATTAGTTTTCTTGGTGTATCAAGCTTTAGTAGGCCTGCCTTGAGATCACCATTCTTGGTTAGTTCATTGCCGAGATCTACGTATAACTTTTGGTTCGGAACTGAGGTACCCTTTATCATAGAGTTTACTCTTGATATTGTTTCGAGCGGATATTTTGATACTTCATCAACTAATTCTAAAAATATCAATCCAGTATTTTCAGTATCTTTCTCTGCGCGATGGGCACCCTTTGAGGAAAGACCAAAGTACTCAGACAATGCACTGAGATTAAATACAGGCTGATCATAGAGAACACTTCTTGCAAGTTGTAGGGTGTCATACTGAGCATTCTTCAATAGATCCCTGCCCAGTCTAATACACAGCTGGAATAGAAATTTTTCATCAAAGTGAATATTGTGAGCTACCAAAGGATTATCTCCTATGAAAGACAACAAGTCATCAATAATTAATTCCTCTGATGGGGATGAACGAACCATTTTATCTGAGATTCCTGTTATTTCAGTAATTACAGAAGGGATGCTCATTCCGGGGTTGACAAGTTCGACATATCGATCAGCTATCTCACCGTCAATAAATTTTATTGCCGCAACTTCAATGATCTTATCATTTTGATGATCAAGTCCAGTGGTTTCAAAGTCAAAGGCAATAAAGGTGGATAAATCCAGTCTCTTTAATAGTTCTTTACGTTTCAATTTGATTCGCTATGTTATGATAAAAGGATTTTAAAGTAAAATGAGGGGTTTGATAAGTCATCACGCGCTATTTCATTTGATAACATACCAGAGATAATTTCTTGGACATCTTTACTCCTTGCAGCACGTTTAATTACAAAGTTTAACAGGAAACTGTATCGAGCCAATTTTTGAAGTTTTGCGCTTGTACCAAGTTCCCCACCAAGCTCTTCCCAAACCAGCTCATCATACTCCTGAAAAATCTTTGCATTAAACTCTCCTAAATGGTGTGCTTTTTTCGCGACTCTGGCAGCATATTTTGCTGCAACCATCGCATTTCCAATACCTTCCCCAGTAAATGGATCCACAAGACCTGCTGCATCACCAAGAAGCATGAATCCATCTCCATGGTTTTTTCTATGGATGCTACCCATAGGCAAGTTCCACCCTACGGGTTTTTCTAAAGGTTTTGCATTCTTGAAACGATCTTTGAAATAATTAGATTTCGTGATCTCCTCAAGAATTTCTCCAAGCGAACGATCTTCTTTTTTTGCATCATCTTTACTTAATCCAATTCCAATGTTTGCTCTGCCCTCTCCTGCGGGAAAAAGCCAGAAATATCCTGGCTTAACTTCACTAACATAGTGCAGTTCAATTTGATCTGTTAGACCCTCAATTCCCTCATAATAACAACGGATTGCGACTGCAGTATTTTTCATGTCCATTTTGTACAAACCAAGTTTACGAGCGACAATGGAATTTGGTCCATCACATCCCAAAACTATGGGTGCTGAAAACACTTCATCATTTCCGTTTCTATTTATTCCCTTAACCCCGGATATGACATTATTTTCATAAACCAGATCTTTTACAGTAAAACCCTCTCTGGTATCACAGACCTGGTGTGCTTTCTGAAAAAGATAGTGGTCAAATATTTGTCTTGGAATGACATACCCTTTAGTAATATGTCTGGGGTTTTGACTATCTTTCAGATGAATGTCAAACTGACTATGGCTTGGACTTCCAAAGGTTATTCTATTAATATCAGAGCCATCCAACTGTTCCAAGCCATCAATAAGCTCCAATTCTCTCATGATTCTAACAGTCTTACCGGATAATGCGTCACCGCATATCTTATCTCGGGGAAATATTGCTTTATCAACTAAAAGAGACTTGAGGCCCTCTCGATGTGCATATAATGCAGCTGTTGCTCCCGCAGGTCCACCACCAACAATTATGACATCATACATTCTATTCTTCTTCTAAGAAATCAACTCCAAATGAAGGATGAACTATTCCATACCTAAAATAGTTTACCATTCGAAGAGTAAAAAAGAGGACCGCTAGAGGCACCAGGAACCAGGCTGCCCTAACGCTCAAAAACATTGCAAACGTGAAAAGTGGGTAAAACCTCGCTCTTTGAAGGTGTCTTACATGATTTGGCCATATAAGCGCAATGAGTGGAAATGGAATGGAGACTGCAGCGGCAGTACTAGCAACAGGGTCCTCTAAAAATATACCTAATAACATAGCCAGTGCCATAAATCCAACAGATATGGAAAGGTATTCAAACTTATGTTCCCAATTAAAATTATTCCATGTGCCTTTGTCTTCATCAAGTTCTAATATAAACTGAAAGACAATCAAGCATGACAAAAATGAAAAAACATAGGAAATTAGGGAAAGTAAAACATGTAAGAATTCAATTTTACTTTCATAGGGTCCTACAATCATTCCTAAATCAAATAATCCAAATACGATCAGAATACCTCCAATAACAGAATGAGTTAGAAACTCTTTTATATTTAATCTTTTTGTCCCAGCAGTCCACATTTCATTTGGTTTAAGAATGAAAATAAATGCGATTGATACTATCAAAAGTTTTATGAATCCCTCTATCCATCCACTCCATTCCCAATATATGTATCTATCGCTTAAATCCATTGATAAGACAATCCCCCCAACTGTAAGTGTCCAGATTGAAAACAGTTGAACCCATCCTTGCGAGTCAATTTTTTTTCCTAATTCAGAGAAATACCCGTTCCAAACAGAATATAAATCAGAACCAACCGGTATTATTTTTTCAATAAGCATGTAATCAACCTATGATTGCGTTTCCAGTGATTGTCTCAATGAGCTCATTCAAAAGAATGAATCCAGCAACTCCGGCAGCGATGAAACAGAGGATTGTAACAACCAGTCTATTCTTTTCTGAATCCAGATTTTCTCCCCCAAATTCAGACAAGAAAGATGGGACACCCCACCTTACCAGAATGAATATCGCGGTCATCATTCCACCAAACGGAAGCATATACTTTGATGAAAGATTATCCATCACGTCAAAGAATGTTTCACCAAGATAATGCTGGAAAGAACTTCCGAAGTATTCAGCAATATTAATTCCTCCACCCATTGAAAAAGAACAAAAGACACCAACAATGGTAATAATAGCTCCAAATTGAATTGTTGCACGGTTGCGTGACCATCCTTTTTGATCAATAAAATAGGCGGTTACTACTTCAAGAATAGAGATAGCAGAAGTAAGTGCAGCCATGAACAAAAGTGTGAAAAACAGTGTTCCCCATATTGCCCCATAGGCAAGTTGAGGAAAGATTGAAGGGAGTATATAAAAAATTAATCCTGGCCCTCCATCTGGATCTGCTCCTGCAGCAAAAACGCTTGTGAAAATAGCTGTCCCTGCTAACAATGCAATTGCAGTATCAAGAGCTATGACCCACAGCGCAGAGTTTAGTAGGTTCTGTTTCTTGTTAAGATAACTTCCATAAGTAATCATCGTACCCATGCCAAGGCTAAGGGTGAAAAAGGAATGTCCAAGTGCCAGTACAATTGCAGAAGCGGTTAATTCATCAAATCTTGGAAGAAAAAGGAATTTTAAACCATCAATACCTCCAGGTAATGTCAGACCCCTTATAGCCAGTACAAATAATAAGACAATAATGATTGGCATCATGATCTTAGACCAGTTTTCAATCCCATCTTTCACACCATTTACAATTACGTAAACACAAAGTGCCATAAAAACTATCTGAAACAGAATAGGACTCCATGTAGAACTAATAAAAGAGACAAAGAGATTCTTTGCAACATCTGGATTACTACTAAGGGCCTCAAAACCGCCTGAAATGGAAACAAATATATACTTTAAAATCCAGCCTCCAACCACTCCATAAAATGATAGAATCACAAAAGCTGAGGCTACTCCAAGAAAACCTACCCACTTCCAATTTGAAGAGGGAGCTAATTTTTCAAATGCTCCAACCGGACTCAGCTGGGTGCTTCTACCAATAGCAAATTCAGCAATCACGATGGTCAGGCCAACAACAAGTATGCATAGTAAGTAGACCAGGGTGAATGCAGCACCACCATTTTCACCAGCAATATAAGGAAATTTCCATATGTTCCCAATTCCAACTGCCGAACCTGATGCCGCCAATATAAATCCAAGTTTTGAACCCCATTGTTCTCTATTCTGCATAATTATTTCCTTTACTATTTTCTTGATCCAAGGGACTCTCCATTAGATCATCAAATGAGTGAAGATGCGCATCAACAATAGCATCTATCATTGCATAAACGTAAATGATACCCATCCACCATGCAAATTTATTCCTTTTTTCCAAGTATCTATGTCGATTCAATGGATAATCATTGCTATCATAGTTTCGATATTTTTTTAGATTTTCTTGCCACGAAACATATGCGCTGGCCTCTAAGCCAATCACAAGTGCTGATTTGATCCATTTACCATTGTATGCCTGCCCCATCCCAGGAAAAAGTGAATAGATAAATGCCTTTTTGGAATCTTTTCTTTTGACCTTGACTGTGTCTTGCAATGCAAACATGGTTGAGATCAATAGAACAATAGCTATCCCATACCGAACTAGTATCATTTAATAGCTATACACTCTATTTCAATGAGAGCACCCATTGGCAGTTCAGAAACCTCTACAGTAGACCTCGCAGGGTATTCAATACCATTGAAAAAATTTTCAAATGCTTTATTAACAGATTGAAAGTCGTCTAGATTTTTTACAAAAACAGTCAGCTTAGCGATAGAATCCTTACCGATATCCACTGAGTTAAGTATTGCTTCAATGTTTTTTAGTGTCTGTGCTGCTTGCATGTCAATTCCTCCACCAACCAATTGACCAGTAGATGGATCAATTCCAACCTGTCCACTGGTGAAAACCAAACCATCTGTTTCGATTCCTTGGTTGTAGGTTCCTATGGCACTCGGAGCATCGGGGGGATTGATGGCTTTTCTCATTGGACTATTCGAAACTCGTTTCTAAGCACATACATGCGAGACCAATGTCTGGCTTTAATTCACGATAAGCATTCCCGTCAAACTGTGTAAGGAAAAATTCGCCAGCAACACCAACGGTTGTTTCAAACAAATGGCCGCCTAATGTTTGCATCTCATGGTCGGAAAGAACTACGTGCGCATGTATGAATGGCTCTCCATCTTTTAATGCGACATTGCCCTCCAAGCTCAGTAGTTCCAAGATTTCAGAATACTCCCTCTTAATATACTCCTTATTCGGCAGGTCGTAGGCGCCAATTTCAGTTTTCTTGACAGCTCCAATGCCTGATAATTTTGCATTTTTAATTCCGTTTTCTTTACAAAATCTGGTCAAGGTTTCCACTACTTTTTCATCTTTATCGATGTTAATTAGATAATCCTTCCCAACTTTCTGAAACTGCACTTATTCTCCACCGATTATTTCGTTAATTAATTTTTTTGCTGAGTTCATAGCGTTGGGAATTGCATCATTGTTTTTACCACCTGCGGTTGCAAGGTGAGGTTTACCGCCACCGCCGCCACCCATAAAACCACCTACTTTTTTTGCAATGTCACCAGCAAGGATTCCGCTTTTGTTCAAATCTTTTGAGACCACTACAACAGCCATTGGTTTTTCCTCACCCTCTGCAAATATTACAGCCAATCCACTTTTATTCTTTTTAAAAACAGAGTCTCCTAACATTTTGAGATCATCCATGCTTGACGATTCAGTTTTTGCGACTAAAATTTTATATTTACCCACCTCTTTAAATTTGTCAATGATTTGTTCTTCACCACTTCCACTTTTTTGTCTGTTTTTTAGTTTCTTTTCAAGTTCTTTTTTATCCTTAAAAAGGCCTTCTATTCTATCAACCATTTCACTGGGTGGAGTGTTTAAGAGCGATTGAAGATCATTTAAAATATTTGAATCTTCCTGCATCTTTGATACCGCCTGTTCTCCAGTAACTGCTACAATACGACGGACTCCGGATGATAATGATGACTCATCTGTGATTTTGAATGAACCAATATCACCAGTTCTGTCTACATGAGTTCCTCCACACAGCTCAAGAGAGTAGTCAGCGACTTTAACTACTCTTACTTCGTCACCATATTTTTCGCCAAATAGTGCCTCTGCTCCCGCCTCTTTTGCCTCATCAAATCCTCGGACAGTCACATCAACCTCTGTGTTTAAGAGAATCTGCTGGTTAACCATTTTTTCTATATTAATAATCTCATCCTGTGATATTTTTTCAAAGTGAGTCAAGTCAAAGCGTAGATAGTCAGGATGAACGAGCGAACCTGCTTGATTAACATGGTCACCAAGGACTTCTTTGAGCGCCTTGTGCATCAAATGAGTAGCGGTATGATTATTTTTTACAGAATTTCTATGCTGAATATCAACCATACACTCAAGCTCTTCCTCTACATTATCTAGCTCCCCACTACAAAAGTGAATATGGGTTTCATTATCTTTTTTAACATCTAAAACTTTCAACTCCCCGCTGGCCCCTTTTATAATTCCAACATCACCCACCTGGCCACCAGACTCTGCGTAGAAAGGCGTTTGATCCAGCACAACAAGTAAAGTTTCATTATTTTTAGCGTACTTTCTAATCCTGGAAAGAGATATGTGTGTTGAGTAACCAACAAATTCTGAATCTGTACCATCAGAAACTTGAATCCACTGAACTTCATTGGAGTCATTCATAAATTTTCCAGATTCTTTTGCTTTTTTCTTCTGCTCATCCATCAAACTATTAAACTCTTCCTCTTCAACATGTAAACCACGCTCTCTTGCAATAAGCTGAGTGAGGTCCAAGGGAAAACCATAGGTATCATATAGCTTAAATGCAGCAGAGCCACTGATAACTTTTTCATCTCCGATTTCAGAGAATATTTTTTCAAAATGATTTAGACCTCTGTCTAGTGTATGTCCGAATGATTCTTCCTCTGATAGGAGCACTTTTTCAATGTGCGATTTTTTTTGCAATATCTCTGGGTATAGTTCTCCCATCATTTCGCACATTACATCAACCAGGCCATGCAGAAAGGGTTTCTCTAGACCAATTTTTCTTCCAAACCTTGCGGCTCTTCTCAAAATACGCCTAAGGACATAACCACGTCCATCATTAGAAGGAAGCGCTCCATCTGCTATGGAAAAACACAACATCCTCAAGTGATCCGCTATAACACGGTGAGGGATTGGGTCTTGTGTATATGAGGAGCCTGCGATATTCTGAATTTTATCAATGATAGGAAGAAAGAGATCGGTGTCATAGTTACTGGTTTTACCCTGCAAAATAGTGGCTATCCTCTCCAGTCCTGCACCAGTATCTACATGTTTTGCTGGAAGATCTTCCAGGCTTCCATCAGGCAGTCGATTGTTTTGTATAAAAACAAGGTTCCACAGTTCCCAGTATTGATCAGATACATTTACTCCGGAGGGTTCCTGTTCATCTAGATCATCGCCAATGAAATAATGTATTTCTGAGCAAGGACCACACGGACCGGTCTCACCCATTTCCCAAAAATTATCTTTCTTACCACATCGTATCACTCTTGAGGGATCAATGTCAGTGACCTCAGTCCACAGGTCAAATGCCTCATCATCATCTTCATAAACCGTTGCCCATAGCCGTTGCTTGTCTAGCTTCCATTCATTGGTAAATAGCTCCCACGCCCACTCGATTGCTTCCCTCTTGTAATAATCACCGAATGACCAGTTTCCCAGCATCTCAAAAAAGGTATGGTGAAAGGTGTCAACTCCAACCTCTTCGAGATCATTATGCTTACCAGATACCCTTATACATTTCTGACTGTTCACGGCTCTTGTATGACTTGCATTAACCTGATCTAGAAAGATAGGTTTAAACTGATTCATACCTGCATTTGTAAATAGTAGAGTCGGATCATCGATCGGAACTACGGGAGAACTTCGAACGAAATTGTGGTTCTTATTCTCAAAAAAGTGAATGAATGATTTTCTTATTTCTTTGGAATTCATAGCTAAAAGGAAAAGCTTGTCTCCACACTTGTCATGTTGATCATTTCTCCATTATCTAACACATCACCATCACCATTCATATCTTGAAATGTCCTTCTAAACACATAGGTGAGCACCATACCATTACCAAGCTTGAGACCAACATTATAGCCCATAATCGTAGACTCAGAGTATTGAAAATCGAATGGATTAGGAACGTTCCTCTGTTGGTAAAACCACGATGCTTTGTTAATCTTACTAATACCCTTTTTTAATCTAAGAATAGCTGTAAAACTTTGGTTTGAAGCATCTTGGAAGCTATTGCTATCAAAGTCATACTGTTCACCGTTTAGATTTTGAAAAGCCATTACCGCATCAACTAAACTTCCTAGTCCAATGCTCAATGATGAGTAGTAACCATTTTGTTTACCATAGGTACCCAATTTCTGATCCTTGGTCACAATAGTTCCCTGATTTCCACTAATGCTTTGGAACGTTGCTCTCTCAACTTCATAAGACCTATCAAAATAACCAAATTCAAAGTTACCCTTAGGAACCATCCTAAATTCAAAATTGAATTTTGCCGGACCAAATCTTGCAGATAATCCCAGCGGAATGACTCCATATCCTGCACGTTCCGATTTACCTGATATAGGGTCTTTTGTATAACCCAAGAAAGCGGCGTACTGCGAATAAGCATCAACAGAAACTGGCCCTCCTCTAACAACCGGCATTCCCAGGTCAATTGAAAAAGCATTGAGAGATTCTGATTCTTCCTTGATATTGATTGGCTCTGGCTTTGTCTCTACACCATCTGGATCTATAACAATACCAAATAGTGGAAAGGTAAAACTTGAGTCCGTCCACCCATCACCATCTACATCAAATTCATTTAAGGTATCATTGTCTGCCCAGCCATCACCATCTGTATCTACCCACCAGTCATTGTTGTTCGGAAAATCATCTACCAAATCAGGACGGCCATCGCCATCCCTATCACGAAGACCAAGGTATTGATTCCTGTCTCCAATCCATGATACTCCTGCGGTAATTCCGTAATCAACTGGAGCAGATATTCTGAGGCCTGCAAGACCCATATTCTCCTTAAAGTCATTGGTAAAACCATGGATATTGACACCAAAAGCTCGGGTTTTAAACTCCATACCAACCTTACGGACCTGGGGATAAAGCAGAGTGTTCGTATATCGATTAAGCAAGATACCGTATCCCATTGTCACATTGTCCAAGGCGCCAATTTTAAAGTAATTCTTGTCCCATCGGTTTCCGTATCGAATGAAATATATTTTATCAATAATAGTATTCTTTACCTTCTCTCCTGAAGAAAAATCCCAATCATCATCATGGATATTGCCATCTTGGTCGATGTATAATACCATATCAAACGCGACAGATAGCTTTCCAAATGGTAGTGTTGGCCTGAGTGCAATTTGATTCCATATTTTCCCGTCAATAGTAACAGCTCCAAATGCTCCTTGAAGACTGGTGCTAGGTTCAGCGTCTTCAATCTCAAATGATTCTGACTGGCCAAATATTGATCCAAATAAAATTAGAGCAGTCATTGATATGGATTTAAATTTCATATATCGGGAGTATTAAGTTTATAAAATTACCCTACGCGTACAAACTGAACAAAGCCTAATTCATAAACTTAGAAATATAGGAAAAATTTTATTATGCAGATGACTATGGTAAAGTATTGGTATCTTTCATTTCATATATTTTTCCTCTCAATGCTTTACCCAAAAGAGATTAACATAGAATCCATAGAAATAGATTCTAAGTCCAACGGTATTATAGTGAATGTAACAATGGACTCTATACTTAGAAAAAATGACCTAACTGCATGGCAGGCAAACTCCGGATGGTTTTATATCACCCTGTACAAGGCAAAGGGTGATACTCTGAATCTGAAAAGTAATGGATTGCCGAGCGAGGTTATTGATTATCAGTTAATTCAGGGAGATGAATCATTTCAAATAGGGCTCAGGCTGAGAAGAAATATAGAGTCCCATGAGTTTTCATTCATCGATAAAAACACTCTCAATATTCCTCTGCGTTATTCAACGGAGTATTTTTCAAGTCTTGATTCTGTCACAAAACCTCATTCTCAACAACAAAATGCTGGAATCCCAAATGGAATCAAAAAGTGGTTATATCTGACCGGCTCAGGGGTTGCAATCTCCGGATCTGCAAGAGGGGGTCCCCTTAGTTCAGATACCCAAACACAAATTGGTATCGCAATGATCCTCGCCACCTTCATCATTGATATAATATGGAAAATAGCATGAAAGATGCATTAGTCTACTTTTCAATATTTTGGGCATTATCGTTTGTTATACTAGGTCTGTATCTACGCTATAAATATAAGGATAAGCTAGATGACCTTGACCATTAGATTAATTAAATTATTCTTAGTTTCATCAACAGTGCTTGGAAGTTCCATTTCTGTTTTTAAGTCCTATCAGGTACTTAAAAACAGGAGCGAACCCACCCACGCAACTCCACACATCAATAATCTGATAAGGAACGGTTTGGGTCAATTAAATAAAGATGAAAGAGATAAGCTGGATGAAATAGGCCTTAGAATAGTAGGTAATAGAATTACCACAATGGACCCAGTGCTTGATCAAACATATGATACAGAGCATTTTAGATTTTTTTATACTTTGCAAGATAATGATGCAGTTGAGAATATAGAGTATGTCTTAACAATGGGTGCAATCTTTGAAGAGGTTTGGTTATTCTACATGGACTCAATAGGGTTTCAATCCCCTCCGGTGAACTCTGATGGGCTATACGAGGTTAGGATTGAGAATCTACCATCCTTCTACTTTGGCTACGCCGTTGCACTGGGAAATGGAGCGTCCTGTAACAGCTATATAAAAATGCGTAATTCCTATTCTGGATCTCAATTCAGTGAACACTCTGAAGAAGAAAATATAAAAGTAACAGCAGTACATGAGTTTTTTCATGCAATCCAATTTGATTACAACTGTTTTGCACTTGATCAGAGTCTTTGGTTTCTTGAGGCAACCGCAGTATGGAGCGAGGATGAACTCTATAACGATATCAATGACCTATACAGATATATGCCTTCATGGTTTGCCAATCCCAGTAAACCTATTTTTGAATCATCGGGAATTCATATGTATGGATCGTTTATACTTTTCCAATATATTGATGAGCACCTTGGTGGCCGAGAAACTATTAGAAATTGCTGGGAGGCTTCCAGAGAACTTGCAAACCCTACTAATGACGTAACCTATGATGCTATTGATGCAGCTCTAGAGCCATTTAGTCTATCTTTTGATGATGCGTATCTAAGAATGCGCATTGCTAACAGAGTATTAAGCAACCAAATAGGAGCAGAGCCATATACCTACCAGGAGGCAGAGGCATACAGAGAAGTTGTCGGGGACTGGGGAATGCCATCTGGACCACCTGAAGCCGCCTTATTGTTTCAAAAGGGAAACATTGAAACCATCAATAATTCAGGTCTCAGCCTTTACGAGAGTGCATACTATTTGATAAATACTGATGACCCAGTAAGCTTAACAGGAATTGAATCAGAGGGACGTACGCAGCTGACATCCGTCCTAAAATTAAGGGACAGCGATGAGTGGACTGTGCGATCTGGAAACCAAATAAATATTGACCCTGAGATTAATCTTGATTGGATATCCCTGATAGTCTCTCCTTTAGGACGAAATAACAATAACTGGGACTGGACAATAAGAATTTCAGATGGATTTTCAGAGGACTTTACATTATTCTCACCCTACCCTAACCCATCTATTGGAGAACTAGTATCTATAGATATGCAGGTTATTAGCAGTCAAACAATAACCACAAGAATTTTTGATTTAAGTGGCAGAGAAATATGGTCAAAAATCGATGAGTTTAATTCCCCCTCATTAAAAACGGTTCAGTGGAATGGCATAAACCACAATGGAAACAAAGTATCAAATGGAATCTATTTTATTGTAGCAGAGGGTGCCAATCAAACAGACTCAAAGAAAATCATATATTTAAAGAAAAACTAGTTAGAGTTAAATATTCTCAAGAATGTCTCGCATTTCCTCAAGACTATCCAGATATTGGCGCAGGCCTTTTTCAAACCGCGTCACAAATTTAAATGGTCGCTTATCAGCAGCAGATTTTAGTACTACTAGGGCTCCAACCTCCTCTATAGCAACTTTATCAATTCCAACCAAAAATTGTTCAAAAGAATCTAACCTACTTTTTAATCTCTCCAGTTGTTTTGAGGTTTTAATCACCCTCTTTGAATATATGGTATCATTCTTTTTAAAAAGGGCCTCATTTAGCTTCATATCAAAGTCACTTAAATCACTTTGTAGTAAATCCCTTTTGTATTTTATTTCATAAAGAGTATTCTTGAATTGCTGATATTCATCTTTGATAAAAACTAATTTTTTTCTGTCTTTCCTAAAGCCTCTCTTAAGTTTTTTTAGGCCTTTATTATATGCTTTAATTGCCAACGCAATATCCTTGCTTGAGGACTTAATCATTGCACTATAGGATAAGGAAGAGTCCTCTGGGACAGATTGCAGGCTATCCCCAGGCGTATTTTTCATTAAGTCATGAACAGATGTGATTCTTAGAAGAACACTGTCTATAGTATTTATAGAGACCTCCATCGCTTCATAGTTTGGCTCTATCCTATTGTAGATGCGCATGTCTCTATCCAAGTAATAACGAATTTCTCTATTCATTATAATATCTAAATCCTTCATGACATCTTTTACGCCATCTAACCAATCTCTTGTGTTTAGAACTCTCACCTCAAGGGATTGACTATCATAAAACTTCCAAGACGTTACCCTTCCAGCGCAATCTACAAAAAAAATCAGGGTCCCTATGACTACAAGGACCCTGATTTGTTTTAAATGAATGTGAAGCAATGCTACAACTTTCCTTCCTGCTCTAGTTTTAATAGATCATCGTAGCCGCCAATTGGTTTTTCATCAATAACAATCTGCGGCACGGTCCTGCCGCCGGTAATTTCAAAAAGATCTTCTCTGCTCCATCCCTTCTCTTCAATATCAATTTCACTGTACTCTAGCCCTTTAGAATCCAATAATCTTTTTGCAAATTTACAGGGCTGACACCATGAAGTTGAATACACTATAACTGAAGGATTTTTCATTATTTGAGCAATAAGAGTTTCTGAATTTGAGTATTATCACGATACTTAGCCATCACAAAATAAGGACCTGAGGCTAAACTTCTTCCTTGAGAGTCTTTCCCATTCCAAGAAAATTGATATTGCCCCTTTACCAGGATGCCTTGGTGTAAGGTCACAATCTTTCTTCCCATAATGTCATAAACATTTATGACAGCTCTATCAGTAATTGGCACAGTGATATCAATATTAGTTTTTGGATTGAATGGGTTTGGATAGGCAGAACTTAAAAGAAAGTCATTTAGTATTATATTGTCTTCATTAGCTAGAGATTCAACATAATTCGATGGAGATTCAGTTGTAAACCGTATTGCCCTTTCATTGGATAAAGGAGCAGCACCTGGGGCATAAACATTATTAAATACATATTGTAATCCATAATTTTTTTCAGGTGCCTCAATCCCAACCGTGCTATAATTTTTTGTTACATCTACATCCTCAACCTCAAGATACTGAAACTCAATAACCCCATCTCCGCTCTCGGTTGGCATAGAGTTTTGATCATAGAGAATCACTTCAAATGTTTCTTCAGTCACCTCATCATAGCCATTTAAAGCACGAGACCATTCAATGATAAACCTGCCGTTGCTATCATCGTGCTTGACATAGACATCAATCCATTTATCAATTGTACCATCTCCATCTGTGTCAATGGTCTCAAGATCATCTGAAAATGGAGCAAGCATAGACTTTGGTCCCATGTACATCGGAATGGACATATTCCAAAAGTAGTCAATATCACACTCTTCGAAAGAGGTCCAGCCGTTGGAGCTGATTGTAATCTGATCATAGTCAACTCCATGATACTGAAATGTGAATGGTAGCTCAACATCTACATGGTCATCATCATCTAGCTGATAATGAATTGCACCACTCCCTCCATAGTTTGGATCTAGCTCAACCCAATCAAAGGACGGCCTTTGGTCATAACCCTCGTCTGTATCATCGTATGCCCAATATCCATAATTGTTTGGAGCAACTGGATAACTTGAGGTCGTTGGGCTTAAATGAATGGAAACTTCTTGCGAATATAGAGTATTATTATTTTTTTGAAATTCAACCAAGAATGTTAGGTCACTGCCTATGGAAACATCTCCCAGCGCCATGGTGTAGTTTGAAACATGAGAGGAAATTCCAAATGGTGCAAAACTTGAGTAATTATTAGATGACTCATCCAGGTTTACTGTCGCACCATCGGAGAGTTCAGAAATATGTATCCAAACCTCCTCATATTGCCCAGAGGTATAATTGGTGACTTGCAATTCTGGTTGAAATTCATCGCCAGGGTTTGGAGTATTCACAAACTCAACACCAAAAACTGGTATCTCAATGCCAATAGCAAAATCAAAATCAATCTCATTATCGCCATTAAAGGAGAGGTTTCCAACAATAGAACTAGCCATATCAGTCCCGTAAACTGTTACCTCTAAGTCCTCAATGATAGTCGATTCACCAGCACCAATAGAGGGAATGTCAATAGTCACAGAAGAAGGAGAAACATGTTCAGAAAAAGTTACATCCGCGGTTGAGTTGGTTGATGATTCTTCAGAACTATTTTCCAGAACAATGTCAAAAGAAAAGGTTGAGCCTAAGGTAGGAGTAGTCTCATTATTTGGATGAATATCAACTGACTTTAGTTGAATGTATTGCTCTGATTCTTGTAAAACTACAGTCTTACTTCCCTGCATATAACCACCCTTATTTGCATAGACAGTAACAGAAGTTAGTCCACTAGCATCCAATGTTGTAACAAATGAACCCGAATCATCGGTTACGCCCTTAGCCAACATTTCTCCATTGGCCATTACACTTAGGACAGCACCGGCAACGACCTGACCAGTACCGCTATTTTTAATTAAAAGCTGTAGTAGACCGTCTTTGGGTGATAACTCGTTGGCTTCTATTAAAAATTGCTTTGGCCTTTCAAGATAAACCTGCAGGGATGGATCGCCAAGTATGTTATACACTTTTGCATAAAATTCCTGAGCCTCACCTGGACCATTTTGGGCAGGAAACTCTTTGGTTAAACCATACTGACCTGCCTGCATTGCAGGACCTAGTTCAACAACACCATGGTTAAGCATTGCATCATACATGTAGGCATTGATTACATTGTTATACTTTGTACTCGTATGAAGATCTGAAGGCCCTATGAAAGCGACACCTCCTTTGGGCACAGTTGGCGTGCCTCCTCTTAGTACTGCCTCAGCAAGGCAGGGATCTACGCTGTTTGCAAAATCATTAGAGTTGCACACATAGCTCATAAAAACAGGAGTAAGCCAGCCATTGTTCAAGTCGTTGACATCTTCAACGTGAAATTCGGGATAGTGCCATCCATTGGCGTCTCCCCACCCACGATAATTGACGATTCCAACTCCATTATCTATTATAGGTATAATGTACGATGCTCCCTGCTGTATAGGAGGGTAAAAAACAGTATCAACCTGATCATATCCATAATCGATTAGCTCTTCCATCAGCCAATACGATGTCCACTTTGGAGTGATGGGTATTGGATACGTATTGGAATAATTTCCCGCAACAACCAGCCCTCTGTCCAACCAATCCTGATCATATGCCAGGGGGTCTCTTGCATACTGAATGGTCTTGGAAAATATTACCGCAAGATCAGATAATGAATCGATAGAGAGTCTCCCTACAAAAACATCAGGAACTGCATCATCGCCCACTATGTGCGCATACTGTTGATCAGTTACATCATTCTCAGGACCGTAATAAAATGAAGGACACTCTGCAAACCCATCCACATCTCCAATAAAAAGCACATACTCGAGCATTGGGTCCTCAACTAGTTTATTCTCAATCGCTAATTTAATTTCTGCTGCTGAAGATCCAGTCTCTGACAATGTGAGTACATAAACATCAAAACCTTGAGAGTTTTTGAACTCAACAAAGTCATCGAGGTATGCGGCAATCCCATCAGGAGATATAATCATATAACTGCCTCTTTGAGGATTGATTTGGGAGGGCAGGATCTCATAGTTGTTCGTAATAAGGTTCATAAATGAAAGTGGTATGGATGTACCAGCCAGTTCATCAAGACCTTTCCCTCTAAAAGTTACTTCCCCAGCGGATAGGATGGAAAATAGGAATATAAGTGAGAGTACTAGTTTTTTAGGATAATGCATTTTTTTACAGCCTGTTCTGTTTGAGTTCGAATTTTAACGAAAAACATACCTGATCCTGTAACCATTCCATTTAGGTGACCTAGATCAAGATTTATTAAATGTTTCCCCTTTGATATGTTCTGAAATTTTTGAGTTAGAATGTTTTGACCAAGAAGATTAAAAACCTCAATAACCGCATTCCCTCCTGGAAAATGATCAACGCTAATCTGGAATCTGCCAAAAGATGGATTTGGGTAAACCCCACTAATTTGCATCGGTATTCTTGGTACAGTATTTGTGACCGTTTCCACAGATGAAAGGTATTCGTCGGACATTGAGAAAAGCATAATGGATTCTATCTCCCAGCCTCTGTAGTTCACAGTTCCATCAGAAATGAAAGAAATTTGCACCTTCACTGAATCAAAACTAGTTTCGGTTGTAGCAGAGATTAAATCGCCGTTAGCCATATGCCAACTATCTCCTGACCACTGCCGCGATGCCAATATATAATTTTGTTCATTAAGAATTCGAACGATTATGTAATCATGGTCCCATTCCGTTTCATAACGGTGGTCAATTTTCACTACTACCCGGTTAGAACCGGATACGTCAAAAAGAGAGGTCGTCATTGAAAGTGTCTGGGATGTCGAATCTATATTATCATAAAACAGGCCTGACTGGGTTCTGATGGTGGTATCTGTTATGGCCCATTGCCCTACCATATTTTCCCATTGTAAAAAAGGAGATCCTAGATCTTCAACAAGTCCCGGGTGGTAATATATCGTAACCTCAAGGTTTGCGCTTAATGTAAAATCTTTTCCCCATGGAACAAACTCACCGTCCATCAAAAATTCCAGCGAATAATTACCCTGCGGTAAATCAATTAGGTTCTCTCCAGAGTATATTGTGATTTCATTTTCTTGAAATGGATTAGATAGAGTGCCAGTAATCGTTTCAATATTATCAGTATCATGAACAAGATTTATATTCAGCTGATGAATCGGAGCGGGTTCAAGATAAACATGATGCTCTGTTATTCCGCTGTTATTAGCAACAAGTGATATCTCCTGATCTAGATAACCATCAGCACTAAATACAAAATTATAGGTTCCAACATCTAGTATACGCCTGTATCGCCCAAATTCATTAGTTATTCTTGGTTTCAATACTCCACCCGTATGCTCTAGTATCTCCACTATAGAACCTTCAATAGGAAGACCAGTTTGGGCATCATAAACGATTCCAGTTATTTGAGCTGCGTCTGCATAGTAACCGATTGCCCTGTCCATTAGATATACCATGGCAGGTTTGTTTCTGAGGATGGTATTTTCTATAAGAGCACTATCTGGTTGCAGGTTAGATGTACCACATTCTACAAGGTACTGGATGCATCCCGTTTCTCGGTAAAACCAATCATGAAGTTTTCCATTTCTAGATCCGCTAAATACTGATAAATAAGTGCTTGTTCCATCCTCAGTTTCAATGGAACCAGAAAAATGATCAGCAATGGATTTCATGATGCCAAGGTCTGGCGATTCTTTCACTTCCTCCCACTTCCATGAGGTGAAAACTTTTTCACTTAGATTTCCAGATCTTGAGCTGTGCCATACAATCGAAAAGACAAAATCATTTTCAAGTGCCAAATCACGTATTGCCACTGCCTCTCCCTCTGAAAACGGCTGTTCTCCCTTGTAGTAATCATAGTGGGACGCATAATCAGAGTTGTCAGGCTCTCGAAATGTATCACCAAAAACCCAGTTGAATCCAAAATTGCGGTTGAGATCTACTCCATCGATGTCGTTCCCGATAGAAGGATCATAATCAAAAATACCATTTGGCACAGGGCCTTCAGGAGAAAAGTCAGTTTTATTTTTCCTATAGCTAAGATCTAATTCATCATGGACCACATTCAAACCCTCAGGATTTGCTGTCGGTATAAACCATATATCTAAATACTCTTTTAATATGGACATGTGAGTATGTATACTTGCATCCGGGAACAGAAGATCATCCATCATATCAATGACGATTTCTAGCCCCAAAATTTCTTCAGCATGAACCTGGCCAACAAATAGTACTCGCGGCTCATCCTCTTTCTGATCAGCATTATCTGAAATCCTCATACCTAGGATCGGAATACCCTCTTGATTTGAATATCCAAGTGTATCCAGATGTACCCAGTTATCTAATTCTGGATTCTGGTCCAATGCGTACATGTATTCATAGACCTCACTAAGGGAATGATATCTACTATCAAGATTCTGACCAGTAATTGGAAGTAAGACTATAAAAAAAAGAAAGTACCTCATGTGCTACTTTAAATATGTTACTCTTCCGCTATAAATATTATTACTTGAGGAAAATTTATAAAAATAAATTCCGCTTGATACCTGATCACCTTTTAGATCTTTTGCATCCCAATTAACGCGATAAGAACCAGCGTTTCCAGGTAGCAACAATCTGTCGAAAACAAGATTTCCACGTAAATCAAAAATTTGAAATTCCACCGCTTTTTTTGCTGGAACTTCAATATCAAAAGTTAATCTACCATTAAACGGGTTGGGATATGCATTGTTGACAGAAAATTCATCTGGCATAGGATCGCATCCACTACAAGATGGCGAAGATAGCAGCTCAGCTTTCATCAGAGTTCTTCCGTAATAATTTGCCAAATCTTCTTTCCCGGAACTCCTGAAATCGATCCAGTCAAGAATGTATTCTTCATCATAATGATGGGTTATGTTTACATTCTGTTGCTTGTGGTAGGCAATGCAAATGGGAATACCATTCAAATCTGTTGTCATTCCTTGACCAAGAATGTATCCACTTCCATAAAGATCAACTCCATTAATAAGTAGGGGATCTTCATTGTAGTATCCTCGCTCGTCTTCCCAAATAACCAAGAACTCATCATCCTGAAGCGATGCTAAACTGGGGTTGTATTGATCAGTGGTATCAACTGAGAACTGAATTGTTTCGTTCTGAAGGTTGCCACTATCGAGGTCAACAACCTCGCCGTATATTTCGAAATCTGTACCGTTACGATAATCCTGCCAAACAAGAAAAGCATGTGTTTTTGACGAATTGAATTCAAAAGAAACATTGACCTGATCATTATCTTCCTCTGAAATTGGTATACCCCCCGATTCCCATAATGTATTACCATCCCAATCAATTAACTGGGCATAGATATCCGAAAAATTTCCATCTTGAA
>JAYNUL010000002.1:30149-45483 GCA_038281125.1 Fidelibacterota bacterium
TGCCAAGCGTTATGTTACCTTCAGTGTCTATATTCTGATAATAGACATCGTAATTAAACCCCCTACTCTCTGACCAGAAACAGCCCACTCCCTCTAATGTCTCAACCAAGAGTGCATTGCGCATATCAAATTCAGCGTCCAGAGCTACGCCTCCTTCATCCCACATATTATTTAAATCTTCATCCAATCTATTGACGAGTATGAATTTTGGTGCAGATGAACCATCAAACGTAGCTATGTACATACCGGTGCTTGCCTGTATCATTGCAGGGGTCGAAAAATCTGTTTCTGAAGATGAATTATCACCAAAGGTCAACTGCTTACCATTATCATCCTCTAGTTCAAGATTTGTAAGACGAGTGCCAAAAATCTTTTTACTGGATCTATTATCCTCCCAAGTAAGGTAAAGATCTTGGTCTCCTATCGGGTACGCAGTTGTATAGTTTACATCTCCGTCCAGACCCAGCATCGCAGTAAGACCATTATCCTCCCATTCTGGAAGAAAATCTTGTCCAATTTTTTGAACCTTTAGATCAATACTACCTGTTCCCTGGTCAGCATATACTCCAAATAGACCGTTAGTTGTATTTCCAATAAGGATAGGAGCAAATTGATAGCCTGGCTCACTCGAAATAGAAACAGGGAACTCTAAACCAAAACCACCTGTTGAGGTTATATTCTGATAGAGGATGTCTATTTCTGGGAAGGCACCCCTTTCCCAGATTACATTGAGGTCACCGTCTACTCCCGCAGAAAACCTAGCGCTGAAATCAATATCATCGACTGGATCGACTCGAACTCCATCCCCCCATTGCTTTTCACCATTGACATCAACCTTTTGAAAGTATTGATCCCCGTCGATTGGATCATCTCTAAGATCTTTCCAGTTTACAAACACATCACCAGATGAACCTCTCTTTACCCTTGGAGCAGTTTGGAGAGCCTCATTGTCAGATATTGCCCTTTTAGTATCAAACACCAAACCATCTTGGTCAACATGCTGGTAAAAGACCCTTGAACTCTCATCTCCCTCTTTCCAGGTAATAAAGGATGTATTTCCCTGAACAAATGTAGCGCGGGGTTTTAGCTCCTGCTCATCCGTAGCAGCAATTGGGATTCCATTTTCTTGAAATAAAACTTCCATCTGAGTATTGAATCTTTGTCCATATACATCTGCATTTGCACCCTCTCGGAAGTCTGCCCACGCAATAAATGCTTCAGATCCGCCAGCGTATTCAATGGTCTTTGCATTTTGATTACCGCTTTCAACAACAATTGGAACTCCTGAACCCGGTGAAACGATTTCATGCTCTGCAGTTACATGCGTTCCATAGATGTCATCATCAATGCCACTTCGCTTATCTTGCCAGGTTACAAACACTCCACCAAGACTATCTGTGCACATATTAATAGTGATCTGCTTTCCCTCAACCTGAGCTAGTGCTATACCATTGTCATCCATGAGAGTTTCTCCATCACTATTCAAATGCTGAATAAAGATATCTCCTTGCTCATCAAAACGATAATCAACCCAGGCAATAAACACACCTCCCGAACCATCTGTTATAGCTACTGGATCTTCCTGTCTTCCTGGTAAATCCGTTACTACAGCTCCTTGTTCTCCCCATAGTAACTGTCCATTCTGGTCAATTTTATGAGCGAATATATTGCGCATTCCATAACGAGTATCAGACCATACAAATACTGCCTCTCCATTACTACCTGGAGCAACAGTTCTATACCATTCAATGTGTACTCCTTGGCGAATAGGAGCACCATCTTGGGTGTCAAATCCTGTTGAAAATAATAGTGATATCACACTAACAAGAGCCAATGCCTTCTTCATCTGATTGTGTCCTTAATTTTCTTTTAAATTATTTTTCTATTTTTATTTCTTGAAGTCCTTCTCGCGTGCACGCAAGCAACCTGTCTTTCCAGAAAACAGTTCTGTAGGTATATCCAACTGGAAAAATACCTTTTTCTTCGGGGTTAGAAGGGTCAGATATATCAAAAAGAGCAATACCCTTAGAGCCAAGAGACAGGGAAGCAATTTCATTTTTTACGGCGATATGATCAACAGTCAAGTTTTCTCCAAATTGGTATTTGATGCCCGCTGAATTGAAACTTTCAATGGGAATAAAATAGGCTCCTGCATCATCGCATGAAACAAATACGCCATCATTCGATATAAGAACGTTCTCTGCGTTTCCTTCTGTATCAATTCTTGAGATAAACTGTGGTGAAGAACCCATTGCATCGATTGTATAAAGGTAAACCCCCATTTGATCTCCAGCAACTGCCATATATTCCCCATTTCGTGTTAAGCCTTTCATGGGAGAACTTGGACGAATTTGCCCGTCATTATCCTGCCTTTGCCAGATCTCACCAATGAAAGGAATCTCTTCAAAATCATACTGGCCCCATAGAAAACCATCACCGGCATCTCGATCCACATAATAAATATAAAAAGTTCCATTGGTCTCAGATAATACAATGAAATCTTCGTTATGACTGTCTCCAATTGGAGTTGGAGCATCAAACAACGTGCTATCATACTCATCAAACATTATCTTGGATTGGTCCATGATGAAGAGTAAGGAATTAAGGCTGTCAAAATATACACGACCCACATCTTCAAGATCTGCAGATCCAAATGACTCGTACTGTTCAAGTAAGCTGCTGGATAGGAGGTTCCAGACCTGAACCCCTGATTGACCAGCTGCAATAAATGCAGTATCACCCTGAAGATAAACATCACGCGTAAAGCCATCTGTTTGAATCGTATTTTCAATCGAAACCGACCATAGATTCTCATCATCAGGTCTCATACACCCAAAAAAGATGAGCAACATCAATGCTGATATTAATTTCATTCTAATATTTATCATAAATCAAGTCCCACTCAATATTGAACCAAAATTGAAGCTGTTTAAAGCTTTTTAAGTCATTTACCCAGTTGTAAGATGAGTCAGTAGTCCTGCTCCTGTACCTTGAGGTAAGAGTTATTCCAATGTCTTCTGTTAATTTCTTTTTTAACCATATGTCATACTTTGAATCCATGTGACTTCTTCCAGAGTGGAGTGGGTCATTTACGTCCTCAGCGTCATACACTCTGTATTCTGTACGCAAGGACACTCCGATCTCACTTATCATGGGCAAATTCTTGTTTACTTTGATTGGAATAAAGGCTTCCACTGTTTCATAGGATCTATCAAAGCTACTGGGCCTCAATTGCGAAGAGTAAGATATGTTGTTTGCTTTTCCTCGGTTAATTTGCAGTGCGACCGATCCAATATTTTTTAATTTGTAATTAATTCTTCCTTTTAAATATACAATATCAAGATCAAATTCTGTAAATGGTCTTGAGTAATACCTTTGCAAATAACCAGGTGAAATATTAATCCAAATTAGTTTTGATAAACGATGTGTAAGGGTGACATTCTGGTTTCTATCAGTAAATACACATGCTGCCAAATCAGATACGCTGACATCTCTATCAATGTAATGGCGGAGGTAAAACTCATCTAGGTGGCGAATTGAGTATTTAATATTTCTATAGGAACCCCATCGATACGACAAATCAAATCCACCTGACCAATATCTTTTTTCCGGGGTATCTCTGTAGTCGGATAAGTTATAGAATCCTCTAACCTTGATAGATTTTTTTCTGTTAATCATCAACTCTTTCAATGCAGAAATACCCCACTTGGTAATAAAACTGTCAAATGTTTTTGCTCCGCCCATCATTTCAATTTCCTGAGCTGCTTCGCTGATCTCATTATCTGAAAAACGCATTGCATTATCATCATACCCAGCACCAATAGAAATTTCAATCTCCAGAGGTGTCCCTCCAGCAAGTAAAGAGACATTAAAGGTTAAAAATATTATTTTTAATAGAAACTTCATCAGTAAAGTATAAAACGCGTAAGAACTACCTTATCCCTATCTAAAACTTCAATATTAAATCGATGCTTCCCTTTAGGAACATCAACCTCACAGGACCTCCACTTTCCTGGGACCCTGTCCATTCTCTCTTGAATCTGAGATGATGGAGACCTCTCCGTATTAAAGTAGTATGTACCTAATACCTTAGTACCTTCGCTTACTCTAATTCGATAAGAGTCCTCTTGCCCCATCGAATCTGAAAACTGAAGACGAGTTAGTATCCTTAGTGTTTTTTTACCTGTCGCCTCAATCTGAAGAGGCATGCCCGGCACACATTCAAAATATTTGATGGACTTTCCATCTGAAATCAAATCGAGTGAGTTCTTATGGACCATTGGCTTCAGCACTTTTTTATCTTTCCCCATGGATTCAAATTCTTTTGCAAGTACTCTCATAAGCACAGGATATTTTTGATTATCGTCAGTTAATAATTCAATCGTGTGAGATCCTTTTTCAAGATTGATGAAATAGTTTCCTGAGTAAGTATATCTGTGTTTGGGGTGCTGTATCGAACTTATAGAGCGCTGAACCTTATAACGATGCCGAACACTAACGGTGTCTTCACCATCAATTACGATTGAATACTTGAATGGATGACTTTTCTTGTGGTTCTTAATCACCGGATATCTGGATATAAATTCAATTCGTGTTGGGCCCTGTACCGCATAGTGGGTTCCCTCATTGCTAGTTGGATAATAGAGCCTTCTTTTACCATTTACCATTAAGATCTCTTTCTTTTTACTACTTTTGGTCGGCTTTAATAGTTTTGCCTCCAGAGGGATAGACGAGATAAATATCAGTAAAAATATTATTCTATTACAATAGGCTATCTGGTTCATGCTGTATCAAATGTTGTCTTATTTTTCTTTTGCTGTGGATGCCAACGGCCAGGACACTTGAGCTGACCACAATCAGACAGATGCCTGCAACCCATACATTATACTTTTCAATAGCATATAAACCCCCAACACCTATCTCAGGAATCGGTATGGGTGCAAAGGGCATCTTAAACTCCTGAGTGAGGGGCCTAATATTAAGTATATGAAGTCCAGGAACATCAAACTTTAAAAACTTTGAAAAAACCCCCTCTATTCCCCCCGGTCGAACGATATCTTGAATGATGTTGCGCCTAACTACACCTGGAGGTAATAGTCTGAGATTAAAACTTGTACCCAAACTAGCTACTCCGCCACCTACGTTCACGATTGCATCATATTTATTGATCGATTGTATGGAACTATATAAATCCATTCTGTGTTGAATATTATCTGCCAAACGCTCTTTGCGTATCAACGGTAAGTCATGCTTGTTAATATTCTCCATAATCAAGTCTCTTCCTGAAGGAGACAACAAACGCCCCATATCATTTCTGCCGCCGATTGATGCCGCAATACTTCGTGATGAGATCAAACCATTTTCAAAGAGGATAGATTCCATGTCAAGCCAGGTAAAATCGACAAGGTTAGCACCCCACTGAGAGGCACCAACGCTGGTAATTGTAATTGGAATGACTCCAAGCGCTTTACACGCAGTAAGCACTGCTATATTTGCACCAGGCATGGATCCCGTCATTAAAACGGCAATTGTATCCCCATCTTTCAAACCCAACTGATGCATCAGCTCAACCATTACAGCAGAAAAGTTGGGATCTAGTGTTGTTAATTTTGAATCAAGATCACCCTCATCAGTGGTTATAAGACTAAATGGACTTCCAACAAGTCCCGTTTCATTTGGATCATTTTCGATATCGATGAAAACAGACTCTTCCATCCTATGATTTTTAAGAATGCTCATTGCTTTCTGCATAAGGTTTGCAGCCTCAATCTTGTCCTCATAAGATGGTGAGACATCGATTGTTCTAAAGTTGATAGACAAAATAAAACATCCCAATGCCAAAAAGGATAGGCCGACAAGCGTTGATGTCTTTTGGATTGCAGGTATAAAAGGTTGCTTTTGATAGTTATTCAAAAATAACTCCGCCAAACAATATCATTACACATAGTTTGACCATAACAGATGTCAATAAGACTACAGACAAGGTCCTAATAATACCCTGCCTGTCCATCCAGTTTGCTATAAGGCCAGGGATAATGTTACCTATTACCGCAACTGAACCAATATCTTCGGAAAGGTAGATAAAGTTTCTAGAGATATACCCAAAGAAAAATCCTAGGATTAGAGCCAAAACAATCCTTCTTTTTCCGTAGAGGAACATGACATTCCCCATACCTTGAATAATTGCCCATACTAAAATTGCTACAAGAAATGTAACCACTACCTGTATAGGCTCATGAAGATAAAGCGCTATATACCCAGGAACAATGATTCCGCCAGCCGTTACCCCAAGTGACTCAGAGAGAATTAAACTGAGGAAAATGCCAAGGCCTATACTTATCTCAGCCATGATTTCTATACGTTGATATTAGCTCTAGAATCTCTTGCCCCACTCCAACCTGATTACCTATTGCATAGACCAATGTATTGTTGGGCATTTCTGTCATTTTTTGAATTAACTTTTCAATGGGATCATCCAGACCGATGACATTTACCCTTGTATTTTCAGAATGATGCTTTTGTTTTTCAATTGAGGTAAGAACTTTATCTCCTCTCACCATAAAGTAGTCAGGCTTTATTTCCAAAAATGTGAGCTCTATCATCTGCCGAGTTCTAGAGGGCCTATCCTCTCTTGAATTGAAAAAGACGCAGGTACCACCTTCTGCTGGGTATCTGTCCATAATAAATTTCCATATCTGCAGGGTTGATACTGGATCATTTGCAGCCATTCCATTTATAAACTGAATATTTTTACCATTCACATAGAGGTTCCAGGCAATTAACGCACCCAAATCAGGCTTTACCTTGTGCATTCCGGCAAGTGCTGTCTTACGTTCAACACCTGCCTCTTTACAGGCGTCTAGGGCAACTGCTACGTTTGATGGGTGCTCCATATAAGTAAACTTCTCCAGCTCTTCCTTTGTAATTGTAGACTCATTCGATTGGATAAATCTTGACTCATTCTTACCTGCGATATCTCTCATTAAATCTGTTTTTTGATCTTCGCCCGTTATGAGGACACCATTCACTGGGATCGTATTACACAAAGAAAGAGCCACATCCTCCTCTGTCGGTCCCATTTCTTCAAGGTGATCAGGTCTGACATTAGTAATGACTCCAACCTGAGATTTTACCATCTGATGTTCTGCGATCCATTGGTACTGCGGTTGCACTGCCATACACTCCATGACTACCGCATCTGGTTTTTCTGATGCAAAATATTTTAATAAACGAACCTGCTCACCAATTGATGGTAATCGAAGTCTATGAATAATTCTATCTTTTCCATCTGCATCAATGACTCTGGGAGCCGTTCCTGTTGTTTTTGCAAATGTCCTTAAACCCCCTTCCCTAAGTCCGGCAGCAATTAATCTAGTGACACTGGATTTACCCCTCGTACCATTAACATGGATCCTAAGTGGTATGGCATTGAGCGAAGTTAGGTGATTTTGAAATTCTATAATTCCTGCAATGCAGAGTAATAGAGCAAGGGTACCAAGTACAATTAAAGGAGTAGATAGCATTACATTTTAAATGTATCGACTTGCTATTCTCCGTATCCCATTATACTCCGTATCAGTGCTATGAGATCCATGACATTAACCATACCATCGCCATTGATATCAGCGAAATACGGATTTACTTGACCCTCAAAACCTAGATTAAAGTCCACAAGAAGCATTAGATCATATATGTCAACTTTTTCATCATAATTAAGATCTCCCTCAAGCCTCATTTGAGACCCTCTGGTAGTTATAAGCAATGCTTTTTCATCATTGAGCGGCATTGCAGCAGGGTGATAGGTATTGTTAAAAGTATACTGCAGTCCCCTTGTCATGGTATGGTCCTCAATGCCAACAGAGCAATAGGCCCCATGAATTTGGTCCCAGGTGTAAGATCCGTAAGAAGTATTGTTAAATGTTTCGTATTGTAAAAGTATTTCACCATCTCCAGTAGGTGTTACATAGTAACTAGGATCGAATAAGACCGCCTGAAAATTATTCAGTGAATTATTTTGATAGGTTCTCGTCCTAGACCATTCAACATAAAATTTCTTATTAACATCATCGTACCAGGTATACACCCTCCCTCCATTTGTAAGCTTCAGATCATCCCAGAATACCGCTATCATTTTTGCTGGACCCCCAACGCCTGGCATCTCATAATTTCTGAAGGACTCTAAATCAGTCTGGCCCATCGCTATCCAACCATTTGAGGATATACTAATTTCATCGTAATCCTCACCATAAAACGTGAAGGTAAATGGTAAACTGATTGTCTCAACGTCGTCTTGATTGTTTCCGCTATCTGTAAGGGAACTTAGATGCTGTCCTGGACCTCCCTCTCTCGCATCAATCTCAACCCACTCGTACGTAGGAGATAAAAGATAGTCAATGTCTTCATTATCGTAAATGTAATATCCATGCGCATCGGGCCCAACCGGGTCGTTAACAGTCGGCGTACCAATTTGCACCTCTAAAATTGAGTTCGATACATAACCCTCCTCTGTTTCCACGTTAACGATTAAATGGGCGATGGTTCCTGGAATAGTTTCATCGGGTGTACTTATTTGAAAGTGGTCATCTCCATTCATGGAGGAGCCACCAGAGGTAACTGTTGCCCATGTTCCAGATCCATCAATGATATCTACAAATGGGCTCGCGCAGGTAATCGTACCGCTAACAGATAATGCGTCAGTTGATCCATCATTGTTTAGTTCTATTCGAATATTAATCGTCTCGCCTGGTTCTAAAACACTGCCTCCAATAGATCCAACCATTTCCATCCCAACAGCGCTTAACTCATTCCCTGATGAAAAAAGATTTAGTGCTCCACTTCCAAAATGATTTTCATCAGCATCAGTGAGGTTGAGTGTTAGTTCGAGGTCAATTCCATCTGGGAGTCCATCCTCCAGGGTAAGTATAAATGGAGTAAGATTTGTTGCTGACTCACCTGGTGCAATATCGCCAAATTCAACTACACTGGTTGATGGGTCAATAGTTACACTGCCGTTTGTTGATGACAAAATTCCAACAGTGCCAAGTGCATCCTCTGAGCCAAAATTCTTAAGGTTAACGCTAACCTCAAGGGTTTCACCGCCATTGGCGATAAGGTTTCCATTTCCGCTAGAGTTGCCTTCTGAATCATCGTCAATCGTAAATGGTGTATCTGCAAGGCCTAGGGCAACTCCAGAATCATATAACTGGAATGAACTGGTATACGGATAGTGATTTTTTTTTGTAACAGTTACAAGAACCTCTCCCGTCTCCAAAGAATTGATTGGTAAGCGAACCATTCCATCTTGATTGGTGTACCTTGATTCAAATATTTCATCGTCCATTAAAATAGTCACCCAAGCATCACTCACGGGTCCACCATTTTGTTTGTCTACTTGGATGTCAATGTAATTTGTTCCCTTATTTACACTGAAAGGGTGGGTAACGGAAATCTGTTCAGGATATGCGGTCCACATTTGGAGAGAAGATTCCCCCATTAGATTGTTCCAATGAGTGAAGATATCGCACCAGTTACTTGGGTTAGAGGGGTAATTTTTATAGAGCATCATCTTACCATACATAAGTGCTGCTCCAGGGGTTTCAATACCCTCAATAAGAGCACCATAGTAAAATCCCATATCTACTAGATTGTTAAACATGGTATGAGTGCCTAATGTAGCGGTGCCAATGCAAACAACAGAGCCCTTTGGATTGGATGGTGTACCAGCTCTTATGAATGATTCAATTAATGACTCACCACTGCTTGATCCAAAGGATCCAGTTCCACAGGTAATAACCGTAGCTACAGGCAACATGTAACCATTTGACGTGCTATTTACATCACCTGAACCGAACCCACTTACTCCATAATAACCTCTGTAATTAAAAAACCCAACTCCCTCATTTAATCCTGCTACCATCTGACTAGGAAAGGATCCGCTGTAGATAGTGTTGACATCATCAATACCAGAAATATCTAAGATTTCATTTATGGCTTCGTTTGTAATCACGCAAGAGATACCGGATGTTGAGGGGTCGCCTACAAGACAGGCACGCTGGAACCAATTTTCATTCATATATGGATTGGATTCGTAGTTAAGAGTCTTGCTGATAATAGTGTTGAGATGAGAGCTAGTTGAGAAGGACATTCTTCCTATAAATACTTCTGGATAAGCGTCATTTCCCTCAAGAGTGGTATAAGGCATATCCCCTTCACCACTGTATCCGCTGTATGATTCGTTCCAGGTGGGAATATCATAGCTCCCATTTACATCTCCAACTATGGTAACATGAACCGGAGGATTTTCCCATGTCTCGTAGGCATCTTCAATATAGTTTTTTAAATTGTTTCTATTATTGACAATGCCCGAACTGCTTACATATTGAACATCAAAGCCAACTCTCTTTTTCCAGTTCATTAATTCTTCAACAGTGCCGAGCAAATTTCCTATGTTATTTGGCAATACATAGAGGATAGAAGGTCTCTGATAATCCTCATCACCTTCTCTTACAGTTGAAGGATAATTAACAACAAGTGATTTATAAAGTTTTTCAAATTCACGAGATTTTTTTTGTGGGATATGAGGTAATTCAATTTCACCAGACTCTACTAATTCAAGATCGACGTCCTGAATAACGGTCAATGTTTTTGAAACAGGATTGTATTGAAATGGAGTTACAGAAACCTGCACCATCACAATGTCCCTGAACACCATTGGTTCAGACACAGACGCAATATTTGCTGGAAACAATGAAGGCTGTTGGTATGCAACACCCTTGCCTACAGCACCAGTAGGCTGTGAGTCCCATGTTTCAAAGGGAACTACCTCTACATTTTCAATAACCTCAGATTTCTTTACTGAAACATTTACGGTAAACGTTTTCCCCGGCTCCACTGCGTAGTAGGTAGACATCGTAGGAAGATCAGGCTGCCCCGGTTCAGACTTTGATCCAGCACCCTCTATTTCTGGTTTTATGAACGGGGCACCATCTTTCAAAATTTGGCTTAGCTCATATCCAGGATTAGTAAAACTAATTCGGCCTTTTTCAGGCTTTGATTCAAATCCACCAAATACAGTACCACCACTGCTTGCTGAAGCAGGTATGCTGCTCATTAATAAAATCATAAATAGCCAATCACGTACTATTTTCATATCTTCCTCTACTGTATCATAAATAAATGAAAAAATTCAGGGTAGTAGAAACTACCAATATATGACCCTATTCCTGCAACAGATAAAAAAGGTCCCAATGGGATCGCCCTATCTTTGTCAAAGCCCTTAAATAAAGAAACGCCTAACCATGCTAATAAACTCAATAAGGATGCGCCAAATAGGGTCAAAGCCATCCTCATTGGTCCCAGCCACGCGCCCAATATTATGCCAAGCTGTATATCTCCATAGCCCATTCCCTGTCGCTTGGTAATGGCCCACAGTATTAACATAATTGCCAGCGGAATCAGTGCACCAACAAAAATACCCCAAAAAGCAGCGGACAAGAGTATTACCCTGAGAACGATACCAGCTATTGAGGCAACAACACCAATGATGATAAAAATTAGCGGAATCTCAAATGTATGAAAATCAATTACAGATATACCTGCAAGTATAAGTGCAATGATTGAAAAAATGATGGCCTCCTCTATTCCTAAATTGATTGCACTCCAGGTCACCATAAGCGCACCTACTGCCTCAAGAAAGAAGTTTTTACTGCTCATTGTATAATTGTCAATCTTAAGCCAATTCACGATTATTTTAACAATATATCCAAGAAGGATACCAACAATAATTAATAATCCAATTTTCATTCTATAGACCTGATTGCAAGGCTGAACCAAGATGAAACACCGGTAAATAGGTAAGCACCACCATTAATGCTATCACCGCTCCAACCAACAGAATTAAAAGCGGCTCAATAAGAGTTGTCATTCTCTCAACCAACGCGTCTACCTGCTTTTGGTAATAGTCAGCAGCCCTATCTAACAAATCATCCAGCTCACCAGTATCCTCACCAGTAGAGGCTAATTGTAAAAGGATCGATGGAAACACCTCCGTTCTCCTCAATGCGGTGGAAATATTGTATCCATCTCTTATGAGATCAGAGGCATTATCAATTGCCCTCTCATATACCTTATTATCGACTACCTTACGCAGAAGTGCTGTAGTTTCTAAAACTGGAACACCTGCACCAATCAAGATGCCAAAGGTTTTACAAAACTTGTTCAAAATAGATTGCTCAGTAAGGGTACCGAATACAGGTATTTTTAGGATAAATGAATCTAAGGCGTATCCACCTCTTTGTGTTTTAGAAATAAGCCAAATAATTGAAATCACACTAAATGTTACAAATCCTAAGAACCCTACATTATTACCAAACCAGGTACTAAAATCTATCATTTGCCTTGTTGCAGCTGGTAAACCCGCACCCAACTGGGAATAAACCTGAGAAAATTTAGGAATAATGACAAGTAGCATAACCATTAGCATACCAATCAAAAATAGGATCATGAAGATTGGATAATTCATTGCAGACTTCACCTTCCTTCTTGTATCATCAAGATTTTCTAGATAAGATGATAATTGTTCAAGAATTTCGTTCAAATTACCACTGACCTCACCTGCTTTAACCATTGCCACAAAGAGAGTGTTGAAAACTCCTGGATGCCGGGAAAGAGACTCGGATAGATTGAGACCCTTTCGAATGTTATCACTAACCGTATTTAGAATTTTCTTAAACTTTCTATGCTTTTCTTCAGCGCCAAGGCTCTGTATGGCCCTTTCTAGCGTTAACCCAGCAGAAAACATGGTTGCTAGTTGCCTGGTAAAAAAAACAATATTAGAAAGAGGGATTCGATTTTTTGCCTTCTCAATAGAGAGCTGAATCTCATCAATAAATGGGCCCAAAAAGTCAAATGTGTCATCTACTTCCTTTAATGAAATAACCATTTGTCCGTTTGCAGAAAGTTTCTGGATCGCGGTGTCTAGGGAATCAGCACGTATTTCGCCCTCTTTTCTTTTTCCCTCAGAGTCTTTTGTCAAATAATTGAAAATAGCCACTATAAGTCTTCAACCGTTGATCTCATTATTTCTTCAATAGATGTTGTACCATCCAACACACGGGCCAGTCCTGCATCTCTCAACGTGGTCATACCGTTGTCTAAGGCAGTCTGTCTTATCTCATCTTCATTTGCATTGTCAAATACAAGCTTCCTCAAGTCTCTGGCCATTGGAATCATTTCAAAAATAGCTAATCGGCCTTTGTAGCCTGTATTACGACACTCTGCGCAACCTTTTCCCTGATAAAGTGGACCACTTATCTTTTTCTGATCAAGTCCAACAACAGCTAATTCTTCACTGGATGGATTATATTCTTCTTTACAGTCAGCACAAAGTCTCCTTACCAAACGTTGGGCCATAACTAGGTTCAAACAGGAACCAACTAAAAATGGGGCAATACCAATGTCTAGAAGCCTTGTAATTGTCCCAGGTGCATCGTTAGCATGGACCGTTGAGAATACAAGGTGCCCTGTGAGTGCAAATTTCACTGCAATATCAGCTGTTTCTCCATCCCTAATCTCACCAATGAGCAGAACATCAGGGTCTTGCCTTAGAATTGAACGCAAAGTGGAACCAAAAGTCAATCCAATGTCCTCAAATACCTGTACCTGATTAACACCATCAAGCTGATATTCAACTGGATCTTCCACAGTAGTGATGTTGGTTCTCTCGCTTTTTATTTCTTTTAGGGCTGCATAAAGGGATGTTGACTTACCTGAACCTGTTGGACCAGAGACTACAACCATGCCGTAAGGCTGATTAATTACTTTTTTGAAGGTTCCTAAATTCTTTTTCGGAAATCCCAAAGAAGTTAGGTTAAAATCAAACCCTGTCTTATCGAGCAATCGCATCACAACCTTCTCACCGTATACGGTTGGTAGAATTGAAACACGAATGTCAATATCCTTTCCAGGTGACTTTACTGAAAATCTTCCATCCTGGGGCAAACGCTTTTCAGCAATATTAAGGTTGGAAAGAATCTTGATCCTTGTGACCAATCCGCTCAATGAGGTAATAGGCGGAGTCATAATAGTCTGCAGGACACCATCAATCCTAATTCTTACGTATACCTTATCCTCCATTGGCTCAATATGAATATCTGTAGCACGCTCCTTGATAGACTCTTGAAAAATTAAGTTTACCAACTTTACGATGGGCGCATCCTCTTCAGAAGCCTTATCTGGAGACAGATCTACCTCTTCTTGTGAACCCTCTTCACCTGAGATTACAGTAATGCTGTCGATAGTCTCTGCTACCTCAGCTGTCTTTTGAATCTCACCATACACTTTGTCAAGCGCGCTTTCAAGTAGCGTGGGTCCTGCAACGATAATATCAGGATTTAAATTGGTTAATCTCTTGATTGAATCAACAGACACCACATCGTCTGGATCCTCCATTGCCACAACAATTGTTGAATCGTTGCTACTAATTCCCAGTACACGATTCTCCCTTGCAAAATCTTCTGGAATCAGTGCAGCAACCTGGGAATCTGCTTCTAAAAGAATGAAGTTATCTGCCTTTTTATAGCCAAGTTGTTGGCTGTAAGCAGTTGTGAAATCATCCTCCTCAATAAGACCCATTTCAATTAAGGTAGTACCAATTTTTTCATTGGTAGTCTTCTGTTGGGCCAGAGCCTCATTGATACCACTTTCGGTTGCCTTTCCATTATTAACTAGTATCTCACCTATTTTTGCAAATTGTGGATTGAATGCTTGGTTCATTTCTTGATTCCTATGATTTTTTCATTGATTAGGGGCACTCAGCAGGAGACCTGACAAGAAGAATATCAAGGGGGTCACTTGTTGTGATCTCAGGTATTAACAGTGTTGCAGATAAACTAGCAGTAAAATCATCATACGAACAAATGTTTGGATTTTGAGTATCATCGACATTTGCTAGGATACAGATATCTTGAACGAATTCGACGATGATCCTTGCGTAACCATCCTCATCAGTTCTCACTACCGGTTCACAATTGATCATTGAGTACCCATCCCAGTATCCATTTCCTTCTCCCTCATCAAACGTGCCCTCAACATTATCAAGCCCAAAATCATTGAAAAACTCTGAAACCTCGGCTGCATCCCATTGACCATTACCCGTGGTATCAAAAGAATCATGATTTTGATTAAAAGTTCCCATATCTAAGGTTTCTGGATTATTATCTAGTCCATAATCGCGCCAGGTAAAGCATCCATCTCCAGCACCAACTCCGTCAATACCTTCATCTGTCCATCCATTGGTTTCATATTGTAGTTCAAACCAATTACTTACTCCCGTTCC
>JAYNUL010000002.1:45583-60568 GCA_038281125.1 Fidelibacterota bacterium
CTGTCCATCCATTGGTTTCATATTGTAGTTCAAACCAATTACTTACTCCCGTTCCACCAAATGCAACAGGTGCATCAACAACCGGATTGCCGTAATAGTCTATGACTAGTGCACTAATTACTATATTAGCAGGACTCCCCTGAAGGCTAAAGTCCCAGTAAGTTGCGCTTGAAAGTAATGTCACCTGCCCAGGCAGGAAAAACAATGTCGCATCACCCTCTCCCTCATTAATGAAAGATGCAACAGAATCACCATTTGCTCCAAAAGTAAGCGCTCTTACTTGACCAATATCTCCAATAGCATCGGTGGAATAGACAATATTGGATCGTGCAACCCCAGGTGTAGCTGTACTGCTTAAAACCCCTTCGTTATTAGTATAACTAACCCCCTCAACAAACGCGTCAATCAGGGTGTCTGGGGGCAATGGATTGATATTCCAGTAAACATAGGTAGAATCCTCTACAGGATTATACCATCTATCGTAAACAATTGCAGCGCACTCTGTCTGATAAAATCCACCTCCAATTGCTTCAGTGCTATTAGGATCGTATTCTGCTTCAATATAATAGGGCGCTCCCGAAGCGATTACAACTGGAACGGTGATACTCTCAAGCGCATCGTTCAAACTATCACAAACAGTAGTCTCTGTAGTGTTTGTCGTTGCAATGATACGAACAGGGCCAGGCTCAGAACCACTATTAAGTGAAACGGTAGCAATTCCATTTACCGTCTCAACATCAACGGTAGTTTGTCCTGGAGAATTGAGATATGTACCAGATAATACTGGTTCGAGAGTGAACTTGACAGTCACTGGAGATGTAAGAAGATTACCATTATTATCATATACTTCTGCCTTAATATCAGTTGATTCAATGCCACCACCATCCTTGACAACGATCTCGCTTGGATTGGATGATGGAATCTCTATATATGAACATAAACCAACAGCACTTTCAGTACCAATAACAATCTGCTTTTCGACAGTTACGGTATCGCTTATTGCAGGATGATAGAAAGATGTATTTACTATACCAGGTCCAACATTCTCGCTAAAGCTATAAGACTCAAATGTGGTGTTTATCCTTCCCGTTTCATCAGTATAACAAGTGTCTGCACATAAAATACTACCATTGGCAGATTCAATATTCAGTAATACTCCTGAAAGTTCATGACCATATGCATTTTGCAGCAGGACTTCATAATCACTACTTTCACCAAGTTCTATCTGAGAACTGGCGGTAATGTTCATGGTGTAGGGCCATACTTGATCTTTGGAACTGAATATGGAAAACTCAACATTCTCAATAATATCAGAAGTGTATTCAACAGTAATAATCGCTCCAGACTGTGCAGTGGTTTCGATTTTTTCTAAACCATCGTCTGGGGTAAACCTTGCATAGGCATAGCCATTACCTCCAATATCTGGAAAACCAAATTCTTTAAAATTGGGTACGTATTTTGTTGATGGATCACTCGTATCAAAAGATCCATCAACATCTTCATCAGAGGTAAATTTTAGTGACTTACCATTCACACCATTTCCCTCACCATCTAATAATCTAGCTATGATCACAACTGAAGTTTTCGCATCTGGGTCTGACAACACCTCTCCTACTATTGTTGGGTTCGAAGTAGAACCATGGACAAATACATATGACAATTCTAATGAACCAGTCTCAACGGTTGCTATAGATTCCGATGGTAAACGGTCGTCACATGATAAAGAGAAAAGCAATACACCCGTTATTGAAGCAGTAGTTATATTTTTAAGTAAGCTCATCTTATTCTCCTCCCTGTTCTAAAAGTTCGCTAGATTGATTAGCGGGCTTTGAATTTTGAATTCTTTCATCTGTGTATTCCCTATCAATTACATAATTTTCATACTCTGAAACTTCCTTGGATTTGGTAATGCCAGTGTAGGCATCCTCAATAATTTTAGGTGTAATTTGAATCACAAGGTCCGTCTTGCGTTCTATAACACCTCTTGAGGTAAATAATTTTTCACCAACGTAGGGTAATCTATGCAGAATTGGAAACTTGTATGTAGTTTGTTTTTTATCGTTGCTCAAAAGGCCACCAATTATAATTGACTCACCATCTCTTACTCTTATAGTACTAGATGAGGCTCTTTTTTTAACTCTTGGTATATTTGCATCTGGGCCGATGAACTCAAATATTGTTGAGACCTCCGGTTCGACCTTTACAGTAATATAGCCATCAGTATTTACTGTTGGTAAAACATCTAGCTTAATACCTACTTCCTCTTTCTGCACCTGAACCTGCCCGCCAACGCCGCCAGAGCTCAAGATGTAGGGAACAATATCCACAAGCTTGATATTGGCTTCTCTACCATTGATTGTAGTCAATCTAGAGTCTGCTAAAACCTCTGCTTTATTGTTTCTAAGAAGAAGGTCAAGCGTTAGATCAAATGCGGTCAACTGCCTGCTAAAGTATTTAGGAAGAATCCCTGTCTTATCTTTCTCTGCCAATCCACTAAGCCTATTAAATCCCATGGTTGCAGGTAGCTGCCCAATTGTCTGGTCATCAGGCACTACAGAGCCTCCACCATCCTCAATAGGAACACCGTTTTCGGCAAGTATGGTCTTGTAGCTAGAAATTTTTGACCAATCAAGTCCAAGCTGTTCCTCAATATCTGCTGCTACCTCAATCAGTCTTGTTTCCAGCATGATCTGGATTGCAGGGACATCTACGCTTTCTACAACTTTAATTATCTCTGCTATTTTTTTAGGCGATGCATTAACTAAAAGCTTATTACCGGGTATGTCTACCTGCACCTGATCAGATATATCCTGCAAAAGGTTTTTAACATCTTCAGCAGTCGCATATTTTAAGGTTACAACATATGAGGTAACCCCTACCTCTTCTTTTAGCTTTTTTGGATCCGCGATTAAAAATGAGTTACCAACAACCTCGTAACTCAGGCCTACTGCTCTGACAACTAAATTTATTGCCTGCTCAATCGGAACCTCATCCAGATGAATTGAAACCTTATCTTGCTTATTTACATTTGGATCTGTAACAATGTTATAGCCACTTTCTTTTGCCAGAATAGCCAAAATACTGGGAAGAAATGCGTCCTCAGCATGAACCGTAATTAGAGTATTTTCTTCAGCATCAACCTCACCAACACTCTGCCCTTGTAATGGACCAAAGTAGCTACTCATTAAAAATAGGCTAATTATAAAATTCCAAAATTTAATCATTCGTTTTTCCTTCATAAATTTATCACGCTATGTAGAGGGTTCGTACCCTGGAGCAGGATAAGACTTGCTACCACTACTTGTTTTAATAGTTACCTGCCTACTATCAATATTTTCAACAGTACCAATATTTGGAAGCTCATCTCCAACAGTAACGGTAAAGGCCTTACCTCTGTAATTGATCTGAGCTTGAAAATGATCATCTCTTTGGTATACTAGAGCTACGCGAATTGCATTTCTATTGCGTTTTACTCTTCTGCCTGAGCCATCCGCCAGAGCAAGAACATTTGTAAGAAGCATGGGAGTGTTTTCAATATTAAATGCATAGTTACTACGTTCCTCTAGCCTGCTTTCCAAATAGGCAATAATATTCTCAAGCTCTTTGTCCGTTCCGAATTCAAGATCAGCCGCCGCGGCCTTTAAACGATTATACTTGGTATTCATTGGAAAAAGCTTAAAACTGGTAGCTATAAGAGAAACGATAGTAAAACCTACCAGCAAATTCCATATCGTTATTGATCTATCGCTCATGATACCGCCTTATTCTTTGACTTGACCAATGTGATCGTTGAGAGATTTACAACAAATTCTTGAAAAAGCAGTCTCTCTTCATCCGTGTTAGCCTTTATCCTTTCAATTCCATTTTTTACTTCAAACTCATCGATAGTGATCAACCTAGGAGAGCGTTCTATTTCAGTTAAAAACTTTCCAAACTGATCATAGGAACATTCCAAGGTGATAATATATGGAGCTTTAAAATAGGTGATCTTATCTATTCGAGGTTTAGGTTTTATTCCTAGTAGCTTGATATCCAAATCTTCTAGCATATCTGTTAAATTATTTAAAAATGGAAGGCTTGCATCGTCCGCAAGTGAATCTGCTTTTGAGAGGGCTAAATTTTCCTGAAATAAGGTAAAAACTCTATCAAGTTGACTCGCAAGAATCTGTGCGCTTATAAGATTTTCATTAAGCTCCTGCTGCTCTTCCTCAAGAACCCTTATCTCGAAAGGTTTTTCTCCAATAAGAAAAGAAGCACTAAGCCAGTATGTGAGGCTAAGGACTATTAGACAACCAAATAATATTATGTTTCTTTTTTCAGCCATGATTTATGTTATGAAAAGTTTTTCTTCCTACTCTTTTTTGAACTAGCCTCAATCTCAAAGCGAACAATGTCCTGCCCTCTTACATTAACCTTACTATGCCCAACGTATTTGATTTTGCTAAAATTACTAGAGAACTCTTTGTTATTCCTGAGCGTCTGAACATATTCATCAATAATTTCAAAATCCTTACGATCTTCAAATGTTAGGGCTATCCCTTTTATAACTAATTTTTTTCTCTTGAACTTAAGTCCTGTAATTGCAATGTCATCTGGAGTAAGAGCTCCCATTTTCTCCAGGTTTCTTGCCCACAAGAAACGGTCTTGCTCTAGATCTGCAAATGATAAAATATCGTCTTTTGAAAGATTTTTCCCCTCTGACTGGAGCTTGTTTATCTCATCTTTAAGTCTTGTTATTTCTGTTTGTTTCTTATCAATAATTTTGTCATATCCAGAGCTGATAATCCATACTCTAGCATTCACTCCAATTAAAAGAGCAATTAAAACACCAAAAACCCCCCAGCGGACTCTCTCTTTTACCCTGGCCTGAAGTGTTTCAGCGCTTTCAGCTTTGTTAAGATTTATTATTATGTATTGCTTATCCACTGGTCATACCTCCGCGTATACCAAGTCCGAGTGCGGTTGTGTATTGGCTTGGGTTTGAAATAGATAACTCTTCTGCACCTGCCATTGTCTCAAATGGATTAAACACAGCACATTCAATATTTAGTTTTTCATTTACCGTTTGTGCTAGACCAGGAGTGCAGGCGGCTCCTCCTGTTAAAAATATTTTTAGAAAGAAACTTTGACCAGTCTGTTTCGCGTAGAATCTGAGCGATCTACGCATATCTTCAACAAGGCTATCGTATACAGTGCGTTCTGCAATACCAACAGCCTCACCTACAGTCTCACTTGCCTTGGAGGCAGATATTCCATCACGATAGAGCAGATCCTGTGCTTCGATATAGCCAATCTCTTTCTTATCCGATAATTCTTTTACAAAATGATGCCCGCCAATTGGAAGATCTCTAGTAAAAAACTGCTCGGCTTTCCCATAAACAACAAGGGTCGATGATACAGCACCAATATCAAGCATTACCACAAGGCCATCTTCGGGCACGTCTTTAATGAAAGAAAATGCATTACTCATTGCAATGGGATTTACATCAACGATGCCAGGCTTCAAACCACAATCTTTGAGTAGATCTATATGATTGTTTAATACGCCTTTCGTACAGGCTACCAGACCTACATCAATCTTGTCTACTTCTTTCTTGTTTGAACCAATTATTTGGTAGTCTATCACCGCGTCAGTACCATCCATAGGAATGTGTTTCCTAGCTTCAAATGTCATGGCAGATTCAAGCTCGTCAGAGGGCATTTCCATAGTAGTTATTTGTTTAATGCTGGCCGATGATCCGTTAATGCCCGTGATAAGCCCTTTCGCCTTTTTTGGATTAAAATTCTGCTGTCTGAATAGTTCTTTTACTGCCATCACCCAGTGAGCCTGGTCTATTTTTTCAGGGTCATATGCAGAATTTGGCTCGGGGACTAATCGACTTCCTACATCCACCAATTTGTAGCCATCCTTGGTTTGATCGGCCGCAACCATCTTTACATATTGTCTTCCAATATCTAATCCTAAAAACATCTTAGATCCTTAGTCTTGATCATGATTCCTCGCCTCGCCATAAGAAGCCATCTTCAAGATCACTGTATTATTGGTACTCTGAAGGTCAGGAAAGTAAGGTGGCGGTTTAAGCTGAAGGTTCCAGTCATAGTGGTAATCTTTGTCATAGCCAATATCACCGGTCATATAAGGCCCAGTTTGATTTCTTTTCATGTATCCTCTTCTAAATTGAACAACCGATCCCCAAAGTCTTACCAGGCCTCGATAGTCACCCTGATTATTGCTAGAGTATTGTCCTGACTGGGATTCAGGGCGATATCCATTTCTATGCCCTCCTCGACCATCGGCGATAGGTAAATTATCATAACCAGTAGCTAAGGTAGGGCCTGAGTAACCAATAGTTGTGTTCTGCCAGTAGTGTGAGATAAACCCTCCGTTCATAGCTAATATGGCAGCATTAATTTTTATATTCCCGCTACCTGTTCCTCCACCCCTGGCGCCATTTGGGATCGTATTGGCAATGATTACACTTCCTCCGGATATAAGTCCCAAAACATTATTGGTTCCTCCTGACTGGGGGTGCACAACGGCTCCACTGTAGTAGGAGTCTGAATAAACCACATCATCTATAAGCCAAATATTGCCCCAGACTCTATCAATGGTATTGCTGCTTGAGTGAACACGATACTCTGTATAGTCATCAGTCACAATGGTATATTGTCCATCTACAACACCACGAACAAGAACCTGCCCACCCTTAATATAAATGACTTGTGGAGAATTTCCTGTTGAGAAAAATGTACGGCTCATGTAAACATGTTCGCTATTGTAAATCTCGTTTGGACAAGTAAAAATATCACAAGTAGAGCCGCCAACATTCCAATAATCAAAATCAAAATGCTGCCTACCCCCTGCAAGACAATACCCTGACCAATTAGCTGGGTCTATCTGTGTTCGGTCATGGTCATGGTAGAGGATATGATTGTTCCACTCTACATCTTCATTCAATCCGTCACTAGCGCTGGTATTTACAAAGGTAATATTTTCATCATCATTAAATCCAACTCCAGGAGGTCCATTATATGCAAGCGTTTCACCATAAAATGAAACTCTGAGCCTGTCAGTTCCGAGAGTTGCGATACCAGAGGCAGTAAATGAAATAACTTTTGTATTGTCGTCGTTAAAAATGAGGATCTGGTCTCCATCGTCAATTTGAAATTCTCCAGCCTCAACCAAACTAAATAAATTTATTCCGTCCAAGGTGTTTCCATTCATAATTAAAAAATTAGAACCATAGGTGTTTGTGGCACCGTCAAAATTATTGGGAAACATATGTAACCTAAACTCATCTGTCTCCAGATCACTCGCCAGACTATCATATTGATAACTAAACTCTGCAGGTGGATTACCAACTGGTGGTATATTATAAGTCCACTGCGCAGCCCAGTATCCCCCTTCAACAAAATTAATCTCGGTCATAATCAAGGTATCTTTTTTTCCTGGCCTAAACAGTTTGCTATCTGCAACAAACGTTTTAGTTGCATTGCGACGTGCAACTTCTGCAGAATTTTCTGGAGGAAATATGATTTGAGAAACTGTGTCCAAAATAGTGCTTCCATCATCATCCTCGAAAATACCATCATCGCATCCGCCCCAATTGATTGCGTTACCATTCTGTTCTATTGACTCAAAGGTAACATTCACCTCCCCAGTAAAATCTGGACAACCCCAGTTACTAAAGGTCATGGTCCCGTTGGTATGCACCTTGCCTTCAAGCTGATCATTACCACCAAAGTTTACGGTCCCAGTATTCCCCGGCCCAATTGGAAGTTCTTCGTGAGTGAAATACATAAACTCCTCAAAACCTTGAGGCCTCATAGAAGTAAAAACTCTCCTCTCAATGTTGACATTTGTACCACTAGGGGTAACGTATTCCGCTACTCCAGTAGAATAAGCTTTGTATTCTTTACGAGTAGAGTTTGGAAGTAACTGAGTCGAACAGGCAATATCTTTATACATACCTATAGGCTTATTGTTCTCGTCTCTGCCATAGTTCACTCCAGCAGTCAGTAAAAGGGTATCCCCAGTCAACTGAGGTAAGACAACAACACCAACATCGTTCAAACCAGCCTCAGCAGCATATAAAGCTTTCCACTCTGCATATCGATACTTTTCCATGGCAGATTGACTGAATGAGTTCTGGAGGTAGGCAACGGTAAACGACATACTGACTAGCGTAAAAAGTAAAGCAAGTGGCGCGGCACTTCCATTTGAAAAGCTCCTATGCATCAGGGTTTACTCCCATAGCATTAGTCACTTTTGTCTGGATGTAGGAGGTACCCATAAAAACTGTCCTATGGTAAATGTGCTGTTCTTTAACAGATTGGAATGAATCATCCATCACATCAGACTCCATAGCAAGAATAAGAGTAAGCTCCATGAAGGACCTCTTAAAAACTGATGAACCAAGACCAGGTTGATTATCATATTCAACAACAAAATCATCTACGTATACTGTTCTCTGATTTGGCCCCCTGAATACCCCTTCACTTGGAAAATCAAGCACGCCATTTACTGGAACACCTCCATTAAACTGTATTCCAGCTCTGTCATCGCATGAAATAGTAAGCTCTGGCGATACATCAGTATAATACTTATACAAACGCAATCTTGAAAAACCATTAAAGCTATCAAACTCAATCTTCTGAGCTAGGTTGAGCTCGCGAACAATCTCACGCATGATGTTATTACCATACTGCCTAAGATCCTGCCTGACCGTATCTGACTGATAGTGTAACATCACAGCCTGGGCGCCGCTCGTCATTCCGATGCCAATAATTGACATCACAACAATTCCAGCTGAAAGCTCCAGCAGTGTCATTCCTGCGCTGGTTTTTCTTAACAGCTTTAACATTAGAGTTCAAACTCCGTCATTATAGTTGAGATCCTTCTTTCGTAACCAGTATTACCCGCATATCTCCCTGTAGGGGAGGTAAATCTATCACCCCACTTAATCCAACACTCTAACTCATATCTAGTCATGTCAGTAGTGCCATAATCGTTAAAACTATTGAGTCTTCTAAAGTCATAATAGAGCCTTGCTTCTATAGAATTCTTTTGCCCAAGCCCACCTATTAGAAAAATTTCATCACCATCTGGATCCCCTGCAAGTTCATAAGCTGTAAGTGATCCATCAGCAACTCTCCCTTTCCAGTATTCCATATAGTTTAATAGCTCCTCAGTAGCTCTCTCTTTCATTTCGAGTGAATGTAACTCACCTCTAGCGTGCACCACTCCCATCATGAGCCCAATACAGGCGATGGAAATGATCACAGTAGCTGTCATAACCTCAATAAAGCCAATTCCAGAATGGGTCCTATTTAATATCATAAAATATTTTGCGCAAAAAGTTTGGGGTTTTCTGCAATACTCTCGGCCATTTTTCTCTCTATCTCACCCTTTGAAACCAACCTCTGTAGGTCCTGATCAAGAGACTGCATGCCATCTACACCTCCTGACTGTATGATAGAGGGTATCTGATAAATGCGGTCCTCACGAATTAGGTTTCTTATGGCTGTATTAGCAATCATAACCTCACAGGCAGGCGTTCGACCTTTACCGTCTTTAGTTTTAAGAAGTTTTTGGGCGATAACAGCTTCAAGGCTCTCTGACAACATTGAACGTATCTGCCCTTTTTGTCCAGTTGGAAAGATATCAATAATTCGATCAATCGTTTTTACTGCGCTAGAAGTATGAAGAGTTGATAGAACAAGGTGCCCGGTCTCTGCAGCGGTTAAGGCAAGTGAAATAGTTTCCAAGTCTCTCATCTCACCAACAAGAATCACATCTGGATCTTCCCTAAGAGCTGACCTCATTGCATTAGCAAAGCTATGAGTATTTGCTCCAAGCTCCCTTTGATTTATAAGGCTTTCTTTGGTCTCGTGGTAATATTCGACAGGATCCTCAATGGTAATAATGTGACAACTTCTTTGAGTATTTATATGATCTACCATCGCAGCAAGAGTAGTGCTCTTTCCTGAACCGGTGGGTCCGGTAAGAAGTACAAGCCCTCTATCAATTAAGGCTAGGGTTTTAAGAACCGGAGGAATCCCAAGATCATCAAAGTCTTTAACTACTTCTGGAATAGTTCGAAATACACCTGCCATTCCCTTAATCTGATTAAAAAAGTTAACTCGAAATCTTCCTTTGCCCTCAAGGCTTGCAGAAAAATCAATCTCTTTATTATCTTCAAAAAGTTTCATCTGGTCTTCATCCAGAACTTGGGGAAGTATAGATTCCATGTCTTCCTGCTTTAATGCTTCCATATTTAGTGGTTTCATGGTCCCATTGATTCTCACCATTGGGATTGAACCAACACTTAAATGTAGGTCAGATGCACCACTATCGACAGAGTAACTAAGCAGTTTGTTCAGGTCCATTATAAATCACTCTCCCTCAGGAGAACCATACCCTGTAAACTTTCCTAGATCAGCATCATAGACAACTTGGTGACCTGCTCCGCCAGACATTTCTTCTGTGCTAGAGGCAGTAATACGTCCACCCTGATCACTAAGCTGAAGATCAAACGTCCACTTAAGCTTTGTTGATCTGCTAACATCTAACTGACCAGCTCTCTCTAATTCATCGATCTCTGATGGCCACTCTCCTCTAGTCTGATAATACATTTTTGCAGCATTATTGATGTTTGACATTACCGTCCTGGCCTCAGAAGCATAGGAACTTTTAACATAGTCAAGATAGGTAGGCAATGCTATCACAGCCAAGATTGCAACAATCACAACAACAACCATGATCTCTATCATCGTAAACCCTGATTGGGATTTCCGCTTATGGCTCATAACTGAATTTCTCCTTATATTAATATTATTAATAATTTATACAACTAAACAAATCTAACAAGGAAATGGGTATAATTCTTTGTCAATAAAAGAACGAAAGAGAGTGTGATGTTACTCACACTCCTAGTCTTTTATTTGAGAAAGACAATCTTCTTAACCTGGTAACTAGCCTCGCTTGTGAATCGTATAAAGTAGACACCCGTTGATACTTGATTCCCATTATTATCTGAGGCATCCCATTCAACGACATGGTAACCAGGAGATTTCCCTGATATATCAAATTCTCTCACAAGTCTACCATTGATGTCAAATATCACAAGCTCTATTTTAGCATCATTTGTCGTATTAAATGCAATCTTAGTTTTCGGATTAAATGGGTTTGGAAAAGGTTCATGGAGCTCAAATATAGTTGGAACGTTTGATTCCAAGGGTTTGTATTCTAGGAGATCACTGACTTGGTAGACCGTACCATTGAAATCAAACTCTCCAACATCAAAATAAAGATCTGTACCATCTCTATTAGGTTCAAAATCAATTACACTAACTAATGTTTCAGAGTTTTCAACAGATTGCACTATATCATACTCTGTAATTCCTCCAGAGAAAATTGCTCTATTTTGTCCACCTAGCCCTCTAAAATTATCATCTCCTTGATAGCCATAAAAAAGATTACTACCTGCATTCCCAATTACCTGATTATCAAATTCATTGCCATAGATTGATACGTTGTTACTCCCTGTAAGTTTTATATCCACAAGGTACTGAGAACGATAAGTATAATCGAGAGATGGTTGGAAAGATAAATGAAAATTTCCTGTAAAATTATCTGGGAGCTGTGCCTGATAGTTCCAGTGACTACCAAAAAACCCGTTAATGATGTTGTAAAGTATAGAATCACCCTCAAGCATGGCTGCCCTATCAATAAATGGATATTCCTGATCACCACAAAACCCATTTCCTGACGGATCATGAGACCATAGGCCAAAATAACACTCTAGCCCCATGGCTAGATACTCCTCATCCCAATCCTCAACAGGTAAATCAGAGATTGGGTTATAGTAACCGCTCTCAACTGCTAATTCCATTGCTGAAAGGATTTCATCCTGCATCGTAGGATTTGCTATCTGAATACCATAGTTATGTACAAAGTGCAATACCTCTTCATAAGTAGCATTTCTACGAGAACTATTCATATACTCAACGCTGCCCTCTGGAAATACCTCTGTCGAAAGGAGATCCTGACCATGTGCTCCAGAGTCCATTAACGACCAAACATTCGGATTTTCGTATTCGTCTTCATCATTAAGCAGCAACAAAATAGCATTGGTAGCACCAATAGCATTTGAAATCATTGCTTTATTACTCCCCCATTCACCATCTTCTATATCCACCAGATAAGATTCAAAAACTCTTTTTACGTGAGTTATTTGATCTACCGTAAAATTATCTTGAATTAGAATCGGTATATAGTCTCCGTTTTCAGCGATAACATGGCTGTACCTGTTTGCAACATTTAAAAATATGGGATCCGTATCATTCGGGAGGTCTATAATTCCAGTCTCTGACAATGATATGTCGTATCTGGGTAATAAGGGAGGCAACTCTCCCCCATCAATCATTAGATTTACATTTATAATCTGAGCGATTGTATCGCCAGAAAAAATATTAAATGATGCTGCGTAATCTCCCTCTCCAAGCTCCATTGCATAAACTTGCAAATGTATTCTAGAAATATCTCCGCTTTCTAAGACTCCGTCTAGTGAACCGTTATCCGAAGACAAGATTAACCAATCTGTTGAGTCAGGTCTTGAAATTTCATAATCCAACAAGGATCCAGGTTCACCATTATTGGATATGGTTAATGTTTTCACATCATAATTTCCTGCCTCTAAAGCATAGTCAAATGAAGATTGGCTAAGCTGCAATTCAGGAGTACCTGTAATAATAGTAAAAGAAATAGAATCAGTTGGTTCGGTTACATCAAGAAGCTGCAACCCTCCCATACCTCCCTCACCTCCATTATACAAAAAACAGGATGGGTCTGAATTATCATTTAATTCAGAGTGATCATATATCTCACTGTATGGTGCATTATTAAGATTGCCGGTGCTATTTATATCACCCTGGGGCCTGTAAACATACAATTCATCAGGAGGTCCAGATGCGTTACCAATTCCTGCATTCTCATTGATTCTGTAGACGACTAAACCAGATCTAGTTCCAGGTGCATTAGAATCATACATACCCTCCTGGTTTCTGTATTCAAATATGAAGTATTCTTCTTCTGAAAATGGAGAAGATATAAAAAGGGAGGAGTTTTCTTCTTCCTGAAGAGGCATCAGGCTGTAAGTACCGCTGCTAGTAATCTCAACTGGTTCTATCCAATTAAAGTATTTCCACTTAGTGAACGCACTAGGAAACTGCGGGGGGTTTCTCACACTGCCCATGACGTCCCAATATCCCACTGGAGTAGGTCCACTTCCTGCACTATAATGATAATAATCTGGTGCACCAAGCACATGACCAAACTCGTGACACAAAACTCCTACATTATAGTACCAAGACTCTGACAACATAAACAAGTAGTCATAAACCTGAGCGCCATTGATATATACCTCTTCGTTAAATAATGCAGTTCGGTGAGGCCAAAGCAGATCTGCCCATGCACCCTGCGTTCCATACACAACAATACTTACTGCATCAACAAAGCCATTATCATCTAGATCAAGGTCAACGGATGAAGGCACGCTCTGAGAAATTGAATTCAAAGCATTTGCTACAAGGCTATGTTCTCTTAAAAAACGATCACTCTGGCTCTGGTATCCATTTGAATTTGCAACAGAGTACGGCTGATAATAGGATCTTTCATGGCTATCCACATAAGATGCATTTGATCCATCAAGCGACCCTGGAAAATGTAAAGTGTTGATCGTGAGTCTATCGTGGGAGATCTCGGAAAAATAGTGTTTCAATGATGGTTCATCATACTCGGTTTCAAAAATCTCACCGTAGGTGGATCTATCATCTGGAAATTCTGGATCATCTGCAAAACGAATGAAGACATTTATTTGATTGATCTCTCCAGTATTTGGTGCGTCTCTATTGCTTCTTACTAGCTCGTCCTGATGATAGAATTGCTTCTTTCTATTGTAGTCTTCTTTACTGAGTGAATAGCCTGGCTGAAGACCAATGCTCTGAGGATTGCCACGTCCAGCAATAATGGTTGATGGTATGAGACTGCCATAAGAATCTTTTTGTGCGTAATAGAAAAATCCATCTTCTTTATCATGAACTATAGTAAAATTATTGATGTCATGTAATCGTCTTAAATATTGGTCTCCAGATATAAAACACCCTAAAATTTCTCCATCCGGCTGGCGGATAATTCTCGGTATCTCATCGAACCAAGTCGCACTGAGAATGGACATAGACACAGTGATTGATATATAATGCCAATACATTAGCTTAAATTAAATATTTAGATGGTTTTTATTGAACAGTTATTAAATCAAGGTATTGATCGCTTACTCACTTAGCAGGCTGAGTCCCCTCTATTACTAATCTTTGACCAGTGTATCTGTAGTGGGAATTATACCCTTTTATAAACAATAAACCCCACGAATGTGGGGCTAATTTTCACTCTCATTGCTTTTCACTAACTCAAAACCCCATTCAGCAAGCGATTCAAAAATTGGGACAAGTTCTTTTGCTTTTTCTGTTAAGTGATATTCCACTCTTGGGGGTGTTTCAGGATATGAAATTCTATTTAACATTTTGTGTCCAACTAATTCTGATAATTGGGTAGATAATACTTTTCTTGAAATTGTTGGAATAAGAACATCAAGTTTTCCAAATCGTTTAGGTGATTTCTTTAAATGAGATATAATTATTGGTTTCCATTTACCACCTACGATAGTTAAAGCATATGTCAATGGACATTTATTATGTTTCATAATACTAAATCCTCTTATTTGTTACCTTGAAGTAACTACTATTTGACTTTTCGATATTATATAAGTTACTAAAGGTATCTTTTATTAATAACTTTATGTAACAAATAAATTAAACTGTATAAAAAAATGAAATCCTTAATTAACCATTTTAAAGAAAGTCATATACCCACCTGGATAAATATTGTACAAATTTTATTAACTATGATTGTCATTCAACAGACAT
>JAYNUL010000003.1:0-1506 GCA_038281125.1 Fidelibacterota bacterium
GAATTCCAACACGTTCTGCATAGCTTCCAGTCATTAACGATGCTCGCGATGCACTGCATACTGCTTGGGAGACATAAAAATCGGTAAATAACATCCCCTCCTTTGCCATTGAATCAATATTAGGGGTCTCAAATCCCTCAGCTCCATAGCATCCAAGATCTCCGTAACCCTGATCATCTGTAAAAATTATAATTACATTTGGTAGTTTTTCCCCATTCTCGCAGGTACAAAAGACAAAGACAATGCAAAAGAAGATAAATCGTGTTGCTAACAAACATATACTATTCATTACCACTACCTATTTTTTTAAAAACTACTAGTTTTTCTCTGCCTTTTCTTGGTTTGATTGAATGCTCTGAAAATTCTTCTTTTTTGATTTCCCATCCAGAGTCAAAAGTGGATTTAACTTCCTCGATCGAGGTTCCATAAGGAGGTCCCTCCTCTGCTGAATCTTTATCAAGAGGAAACCATAATCCTACAAGATGTCCACCCATTTTTAAAATACCTTTAACAATAATCTCATACTCCTTACGACGGCTTGGGTGTATTGCACAAAAACAGGTTTGCTCTAAAACATAATCAAAAGAATCATGATAGTCCGGCAGGAGATCAAATATGTCTTTACGAATGATTTCTAGACTAACATCCATAAGGGTTGCCATATTCTTGAGGGATGAAATTGCGGAGGGGGCAAAATCTATTGCCGTAACATGAAACCCATTTTCTGCAAATTCAATCGCATCATAGCCGCGTCCGCATCCGATAATACAAACGCGTCCTAGAGGAAGTTCAGTTGCAAGCTTTTTGAATATTGGCGTTGCTTCTTTGAGATCCCATTTGTCATCATTTGTTTGATATAAGCCTTCCCAAAACTGGGGTATGTTTTCTTTGTAGGACTTATCGAGATTTTGGGCTTTGTTAGGATTCATTCATTTCAATGTATCTTTTCACATTGAACTTAGACTTGCAGCCATTATAATTCATATACCTAATCTTACCATACACTGGTCTCTCAAACCATGCTCGATCATGTATACCACCAATACTCCAGGCAATACCCGCATAGCCATTTGGATCCCTACCATCTAACTCATATTTATCATTTAAATCAATTGCGACTTGCATTGCTTCTTCTGGATTGGGGCTCCATTCCAGTATTTTTTTTGCCCAGTACATTCTCATGTATCCATGCATTTTACCCTTGTTCATCATCTGATTTTGAGCTGCATTCCATAAAGGGTCATGAGTATCAGCGTGTTCAAACTGTTCTTTTGGATACAGATATTCTCTTTCATCATTTCGATGTTCATTCAAAGTTTTTTTTGCCCAATCATGAAAACCCTCAAAATAATCGTAGTTTGGTTCATATTCACAAAAGTTGTCTGACAGTTCACGCCTTACAATCATCTCTTCAAGAAACGAGTTTTTATCTTGTTCAGGTAGTGAAGAGTTTTTTATATCCAGAGCAACTCTTTGTGGTGAAATATGTCCAAAATGAAAATACGG
>JAYNUL010000003.1:1606-12164 GCA_038281125.1 Fidelibacterota bacterium
GCTTCGGGGAAATGTCCAAGATATTGAAAGCATACGATTAGAGGAACCTTATTATTTAGAGCAACAGACTGGGCTGCAAGCAAGGCCCAATTGTCATCAACTCTTTTGTCTCTAGACATCCAATAAAGAACTGATTCACCTGAAAATGCACCTTTTCTGAGGACTTTTGTCCTAGCAGGATCTATTTTAACCAGCACAATACAGGATTATGTAATGATTTTTTTGAATTCGTTGTAGGTAAGAAACGTGTAGTCTGTGTGATCTTTTACTGATGGCAAAAATTCTAAGCCCTGTCCACCAAATACAACCTTTACACCAAGCTTATTTGCTAGCTTTGTAATTATCTTTGTTTGTTCTTCTGTTTTGTTGATATTGTCTTTAACAGTAGCCATACAACATTGCATATCACAAAGGTAAAAAACAATAAGATCAACTTTTTTCTTTTCAATTATGGTTTGCAAATTCCCTAGCTCTGCATGAGACCCAGTATTGAGTACATTGTATCCATAATGACGTAGCACTACCTCAGACATTACAACACCTAAATCAGGAAGGTTATCTTCAAAGTTTACGCAGAGAGCAGTTTTACCATTTGCTGAACCATTAGGCTTGTTCTGATTGAGACTTTCGGTAGCGCGTGTGATTAACTTTCTGCTTACAAACGTTTCAACATGAGTTAAATACCCTTGGCGAAGAGCGTTTTCAACAATGATGCTACCAGGGTCTATAACTTTATCACAAATGTCTTCCACCTTAAGACCCTTCAAATAAAGACCGGTGATAATAGTACTTACTGTTAGATCATCTGATTCAAGACTCGCATCAGCGAGCATGGTAGATAAAGTGTCAAAATCATTTTTATTGATCAGACTATAAACTTTTTTGTGATCCCGGTTATCAATTCCGAGGTCATTGTTTTTACCAGAATTTTCCTGACTCTTGTAAAAATCTCTAATATTCTGCATAGTAAACTTCCTGTGTCCACCAGCAGTTTTGGTACACTCAAGTGTACCGTTATCGGTCCACCGTTTCAAGGTGGAAATATTAATGCCTAGTATTTCGGCAACGTTTTTTGAACTAAGATATCTCATACCCCAATATTAGTCACAATTTAACTAAAAGTTAAATATAAAATGAGCGTTATGAACATTATGTAGAGCAGCCTAATTATCTATGCTCTTTTTAATTAAATCATTTGTGTAGAATCCCTCAACGAGATGAAAAACAAACCAGGTAAAACAAAGAGTTGGAACAAATATTTTGAAGTTTAACTCAATGACTTTTACACCAATAAAAGTAATCAGACACAAGAATATTGTTTTAAAAATGAATTGAGCAATATTAAATCTAAATGTCATTTCATTACCCTGTTCTTTTGATAGTTTAGTTATCACTATAATATTAACATAACTCATTATAATTGGAGCTAGTACTCCTAAAAAGATAATAGTTCCCAATTTAGGGTTGAAAAACAAAAAAGGTTGGCCAATAACGAATGTTAGAATTGACGAGTATATGTAAATCTTTTGATACATTGCTCTGAATTTAACAGATTCATGTGACCAATCTAAATGACCGGTCACATGATCTTTTATATGTGATCTTATAGGTTAAAAGAAATTAATTGAGTTAGGGATCGATAAATGTCAATATACTTATACAATGTTCAAGAGGGCCTATCAATTTTTTCTATAAAATTAGAATCCGGATCTTCTTCGTATATGAAATGAATACCATCCCTATGTGCCTTGGACTTTGGATCGTCAACAATCTTTTCATCAACGACCGCAAAATGTGGCGGGTGATCTCCTGGTGTTACAAGGGCTAGAGAAATATTGGCAAATTTCAACAAAGCCCAGGTTTCATCTTGATGCTTTACCTCGCAGTTAAATTGGTCCTGATACCATTTTGTGGACTTAGCAATGTCTTTGGATTCAATCGCAATGTGATCTACAATTGTTAGATCTGTACTCATTTTGGATCTAACACCTCACTATTGTGATAGTATTTATTTTTCATTCTTATTGTACAGCTTGGGCAGACGCTTTTTTTCTTACCATATCTTGGAAAGTTATGATAGTACTTGTAGTCAAGTGTTTGGTTAAATACCATTATCTCCCAAACAACATTACAAACTGGGCAAGCCTTTAAATCTTTATCAGCTTTTTTTGCGTCGAAATTATTTTTAGGCTCTTTTTTCTCATTAAAGTGCTTTAAATCAGCGCCTCTTACTACTGTGTCCAAAATTGACATGATTAACTCCTAACTTATAAACAATATTATTTTAAGTAATATTAATAAGTCAAGAACTTTTTGAGCGTTATGAGCGTTTTTATGTTTTCTGGATTATCTTTTTATAGAACCAGATTTTATAAGTTATTTTTCTGATTAGAATTGGGAAAATCATAATAGGAAATATAAAGAATAACTTTGCGCGGCTTTCAGAGTGCATTCGAACTCTATCACTTATAATCACATTATCATCTTTAACCTCAACTATGTGATGATGATTCCAGCTATCAAGTCCAAATGGAAGCTTGGTACCTTTATCTATAAAGTGTAGATACGTATCCTCGGCCTCGTATCCCTCGTGAACTACATTCATAATTCTCCAACCAAAAAACCAGAATGAAAAAGAGGCCACTTTACCACTTTCAATACCATCCCAGTTTAAGATTTTGACTGGCTGCAAGGCGGTCAAAAAGTCAACGAATTTTCTGTCATGGAACGACTGGATCACATCGGATACTTTAACATCTTTTAAAATGACTTGTTGATTATATACCATTACATTTCCAAAAGTTTTATGGAATGATATGAATACATTTTTAGCCTAAATATTTTTTGCTATCTAATTTGGACAATGATTTCATTCTTCCTGAACGGAGGGATAACCCAGGGTGAATTATATTGCGCAACCATAAATGTCCCATTTACTGTATAACCACTTGCTGCTAGAAGATCGCTTAATTTATTCTGATAATGAGATGCTCTATCCTTGGTGGCCCAACCACCAAACCTCAAAACTGCAGTTCTTCCTAAATTTACTTTCTTTAAGGTTACATTTTGAGAATTTGGTTGTGGTAGATCTTCCATAGAATGCTCAGATGGCATTACAAACTGTATTTCATAAATATCTTCAGGGTCTGGAGTATTAGTTAAAACTGGTGCAGTCATTTCTATACTCATGCTAGCGGAGTTACCTCCAAATATATAGCTCGCGATTCGCATGAAACCGGTAGATGCAGCATCTGAATAATCACTCCTAACACTTGTTTTAGCAATGATCATTGGCTCATATTCTCTGATTTCAAACCCATTTTCTTTTTTAATTAATGTATGTTTGGGTGTTTCAATAGCCATCGCTTTATTTAAAATAATAATTGATATTGAAAATGAAGTAGCAAAACTAATTCGTTTAATGTTCATTGCTTTAAGAATGGAATAAGCACTGGAGTATCACGTTTATAGATTTGATAACTTTCATCGCCTCCCCATTTTTCATCTGCATATTTTTCAAGAAGGTTGACTCCACTCATTCTTGTCAATAATAGATAAATAAAGATAGGCGATATTAGGCTAATGTGTTGCCACCCTTGCAAGGTTGGATAAGCAATCACTGCCATGCCTATCCATAGTAATATTTCACCAAAATAATTTGGATGCCTTGAAATACTCCAAAGACCACTAGATATAAACTGATCTTTATTTGATGATTGTAATCTAAACCTTCTTTTCTGTTCGTCAGCAATCACTTCAAAAGAAAATCCAGCAACCCAGAGCACTAACCCAAAATAAAAGTAATAATCATTATGATAGGACACATTGTTAATTATCATTACCAGCGCATTGACAGTAGTAAGAAAAACCCAGAGAGCCGACAATGTCCACCAAACAAGGAAACCAGAAAATTTTTGTTTAACCTCACGGAATCTTCGATCTTCTCCTGCTTTTAACACACGGATAAATAAGAAAAAACCAAGTCTTAGAGCCCAAATCAATACCAAAGCAATCACAATTATTGAACGAGTGTATAGTGAGCTTTCTGAGGCTGATGTAGTAAGATAAATCGCAGTGAGTAATACAAGTACATACGCAAGTGTACCACATATATCATAGTATTTCTCCGTCCTAAAAACGTAAGACGGAATGAATGCCATCCAATGAACAAGAAAGCTGACTAACATACAGCATACTATCACTGGCAACCCATTGTAACTTAGTGCTCCGATGGAACATGAATATGCGATAGCAAACCCGATTGTGAAAACAATGGTTACATTAAGATAATCTTTTGGAGAATGAACCATGCTTAATAAATGACTTTAAGCTTCTTAAGAAAAGAGGTTGCCAGGTATCCCAAATCTATTTCAAACCATCTTACAGCAAAATTCATGTTGTTTGGTCTCCTATGGTGATTGTTCTGGTACAATTCACCCATCATTAAGAAGTCTATCGGAAGCGTATTTTTTGAATTATCTTTAATATCATCAAAATTACGATACCCTCTTTTGTGGCCAAACCAGTTAACTATAAAGCCGTGCATAGAGCCCATAAAAACATGAAATGGAAGTAAAGCATATTGCCAAGACGCAGTTGCAAATTCTAAATAAAATAAAACATACAATAAAATAAATCCAAACCTAGTAAACAATGATTCTCCAATCTTTTCTAGCATAATCCATCTAGGCACATCAACTGATGTTCTTTGACCAGTCATGAATTCATTTACCAATTTTCTGTACTCGTTTACAGTAGACAAGTTAAAGGATATAATATTTGTCAAATGTACAGGAGAGTGTGGATCTTTTGGAGTATCAGCATGCGAATGGTGATTACGATGCATTACTCCATAGGCAGCAGGATGCAAAAAAGAGGATCCTTGAAATAAAAAGGTGAGAAGAAAAAAAATTTTCTCCCAAACAGGTGACATCTTAAACATTTTATGTGATGTATATCGGTGCAGAAAAAACGTCTGAAAAAAGAGCGATAGGTACCAGTGTAAAAAAAAGAAAATAAGTATAATCATATTAAGTCTATCTTTTGCTAAATCTATAGTGAGAAACACCCCACTCTGATCCGTTATTATATCCAAATAATTTTTCGCACGACATGAAAAATATTCGCCAGCGTTGAAACCATAACTTAGCATCATCTCCATATGTTTTTGAAAATATTTTCATAATACTATCTTTGTTTGCATCCATTTTATTAACCCAAGCTAAAGAAGTCTTTTCATAGTGTGTTCCTGACATACTCCACACATCGTCAATAATAAGATCATCCTGAAAATGTAATAAAAGATCATGGGAGGGCATCATCCCTCCTGAAAAAAATTCTCTTGCCATCCAATCTGCTTCTCCTTGATTCTCAAATGGATAAACAACTGATTGATGGGTGAAAATGTGTATGAATAATTTTCCGTCGTCATGTAACCATGAGGAAATTTTTGATAATAATTTTTTATAATTGCGCATGTGTTCAAACATTTCAATGGAAACAACTCGGTCATATTTATTTTCTGTTCCGAAATCATTCATATCTGCGGTAATCACTTCAATATTATCTAGCCCCTGATTTTTGCAACGATTTAGAATATGTTCTTTCTGATCCTTAGAATTACTAACAGCAGTAATTTTACTGTTGGGCAGTTTTGATGCCATGTAGCAGGTTAAAGAACCCCATCCGCAGCCAAGCTCAAGTATTGAATCTCCATCTGCAAGCTGAGCTCTTTCAAAACTAAGTTCCAACATGGACTCTTCGGAATCGTCAAGAGAGTTTACACCATCCGGCCAATATCCAGAGCTATACTTCAAATGCTTTCCCAAAACATTTTCAAAGAATGCGGGTGGAACTTCATAATGTTGCTCGTTTGCTTTTTCAGGAACCAAGGCAATGGGGCTTTCTTTCATCTGCTGTATCCAACTCTGTTTCTTAGTAGAAACTTTTTCGGTGTTTGATACATTTTCGTTGTTTAATCTGTTTTCACAGTTTCTTACGATTCCTTGCCTAATAAAATAATCAGGGATAATTCCTTTTTCAGCTAACTCAATTAGTTTTGATATCATTTAATACTCCACTCTAACATCTCTTGCTCCAGACTTCGCAAAAACCATCTGGACATCTCCAATATTTCTTTCAAGAAATCCAGCCTCACAATATAGAAAATAAAACTCCCACATATTAATAAATGCTTTTGAATAACCCATCTCTTTTACTTCAGGCAATACACTCATAAAATTCTTTCTCCACCTATTTAGTGTTTCCGCATAGTGGCGGGTAATGTCTTCCATATCAATCATTGATAAATCCGTTTTGTTTTTGATTACATCAATAATTTGAGAAATCGATATAAGACATGAACCAGGGAAAATATATTTTTTGATGAAATCTACAGAGTCTTTGTACGTATCAAAATTCTGGTCATTATATGTGATACCTTGAAGAGCCATTAATCCATCGGGCTTCAAAAGAGAGGATAGTTTCCTGAAATACTCAGATATGTATTCATAGCCAACCGCTTCTATCATTTCGATTGATACAATTTTATCATATTGCCCATCAAGCTTACGGTAATCCTTGTTTATTACATTTATCTTAGATTCTAATCCCTCTTCAAGAACGCGGGCTTTTGCGTATTCATACTGCGCATCGGAGATCGTTGTGGTTGTAATACTGCATCCATAATTTTTTGCAGCGTGTATGGAGAAACTCCCCCATCCGGTACCTACTTCCAAAATATTATCTTTTTCTGACAGCTTCAACTTTCTACACATTCTGTCAAGTTTTTCAATGGATGCATCTTCCAATGTTGTATTGGTATCCTTAAAATAAGCACAGGAGTAGGTCATGGTTGGATCAAGCCACAACTTGTAAAAATCGTTACTTAAGTCATAATGAGCAAGTATGTTTTCTTTGCTCCCTTTCAACGTGTTCTGCCTGCTTCTATGAATCAACTTATTAATTGGACTGAGAATTTTAGCAAATCCATCGTTCAAAGATAACAATATGGATCGGTTTTTTAGAATAATGCGCATAAGCATCACAACATCATCAGAGGTCCAGTATCCTAAAATGTAGGCTTCAGCTATACCCATAGCACCGCCGCTTCCTGTCATAACATAAAACTCTTGCGAATGTACTTGCACATTTACCTGTAGCTCTGAACCAGGGTCTCCAAATGAGAACTTATCTACCCCATCCACAACACTAATGCAACCTACATTTAAGTGACTTAACTTCTTTTTCAAACCATTTTTAAATACGGAAGTAAGGAACGTTGCCTTGGTAGGTGTTTTTATTTTTTCAGCTAGGGTGTCTACTTGCATTGTTGAACTCATCAATCAATTTTCCTTTATTAAGTCTGCTTTATCAGGATGAATGAAAAAGGGTGCTTTCTTTAGCCATAATTTAAAAGCCTGCCAATGAATGCGAAAAACGACAATCATGGTAATTAATGGAAACCTTGCCACCTGTTTTATGAGTCCCTTTTTTGTAAATGGTGATCTTTTCATATTTAATGTGGCATCAAAAACCTTTTCCCCATCCTTAAAGTTTTTCATGTTTACTAACAGGTTACTATCCGGCTGGGTAAATAACCATTCGTATTGATGATCCATTCCCCAGAATGGACTGACATGTAATTTTTTTTCAAGATCTGCGATCAGATTTCCAAATTTTCCTTCTTTATCTTTCTCACGTATAATATATGCGTGTCTCTCGTCCCATGGGGTGTTTGTCACTTCTGCCAATATGATTTCTACCTCTGAATCCTCTTCATCAAAACAGTAGTAAAAGCTGACAGGGTTAAAACAGTAACCTAAATATCTTAAATGGGTTAGTAACCGAATAGGGCCTTTGACTTTATATCCAATCTTTTCAAAAACCGTTTTTCTTACGGATTCATCCAAACTCAGTTCAGAATCACCATGATAATCTTTGCGCATAAATGAAACCAAAGCCGGTTTATCAACATTCCACAACCATGATTTACTCAAGGCGCTATCGATTGAATTAAGATCAATATATGTCATGAACAGTGGATATGTGAAAAAATGGTCAAATGGAGCAAAGCGTCGATGTCTAATTGTACCTGAGTAAATATAACTTTTGTTTATTCCGTTCATAAGGACTCACCAAAATCTTTACAGACATCAAGTGCACTCATTACTCCATCTTCATGAAATCCATTCCTCCAATAGGCTCCACAATAGTAAGTATTATTTTTACCACTTATTTCATGCTTACGACTTTGGGCATTTATGCTAGATGTGGTAAATAGTGGATGATCATAGCTTAATTCCTTAATAACCTTTGATTCATCTACCAGGTTACCACTGTTTAGTGATACGCAAAATGTTCGATCAGACTTCAGACTCTGTAATATGTTCATATTGTAGGTTAATGCGACTGCCTTACTCTGATCTTCATCCAAAAGATAGTTCCAGCTTGACCAGGCATTTTTTCGCTTGGGTAAAATGGAATCATCATAGTGCAGGAGAGCATCATTCTTCTGATATTTGATTGCACTCAATATTTCTATTTCCGCTTTTGTAGGAGCATCTAGCATTGCTAAGGATTGATTACTGTGAGTAGCAAAAATAACGGAGTCAAAATTCTCACTTTCAAGAGAGTTTGCACCAAATTGAACTGTAATGCTACCATCCTCTCTTTTTACATTTTTTACGGGTGATGAAAGACGAATTTTATTTTCAAATCCATCAACCATCTTCTCAACATATCGTTTTGACCCACCGGTTATGACCCACCAATTTGGTCTATCCACAATTTGCAACATCCCGTGATTTTCAAAGAATCTAATAAAGAAAATAGCTGGCATATCCATCATCTGGTTTGGTACAGTCGACCATATAGCAGCCCCTATAGGGATGATAAAGTGTTGTATGAATTCTTCTGGATAACCATTTGATTTTAGATATTCTCCAAGAGTAGTCTCAGAATCTAGCCCCTTCAAATCAGATCTTGCCTCAGAGTTAAATCTCCACATACTACGTAGCATTCTTATAAATGACGGCCTGAAAAGATTCGAACGTTGAGCAAAAAGTCCGTTTAGAGAATGTCCAGCATATTCTAAATCATTCTTCTCTGACTTAACACTAAAGCCCATTCTTGTTAATTGACGCTCCACTCCAAGTCTATCTAAAATATTGATGAAATTGGGATAGGTTCGCTCATTATAAACTATGAAACCAGAATCAATATTCCATTTTCTGCCGCTGTACTCAATCTCATGGGTGTGGGTATGTCCACCGATATAATCATTCTTTTCAAAAATAGTTATATCATGTTTTCTGTTTAGCATATAAGCACATGTCAATCCAGATATTCCAGAGCCAATTATCGCAATCTTCATAAAAATTAGTTATTCTCCAAAAAGCCTTAATTAGTTCCAATCTTGAACTATTCTTTGAATCATTGATGTATTATAACCAATGTCTGAGAGTCGACTGAGAATGCCTTCATATGTTTCATCATTCATCATAGGGTCCCTTGACATAATCCAAACGTGCTTTCTTGAAGGAATCCCTATGACCGTGTAGCTGTAATCATCATCAAGATCAATAATTAAAAAGGGCATTTTAAAAGGCCAGAGAAACTGCATTCTCCATTCTGCATTTGTTTCTTTATTTTTGATAAACCCAGTTGGTTTATAGGTTTTTTTCTCGCCGTTAGGCGAATCTTTGAAAAAGGTAAAGGTAGTCTCAATCCTTCCATTAGCTCCTAGCTTATAGGATTCAATAGCATTGGTTGCGCCTTTTTCAATAAACGTTGGAATATTGCCGATAACATACCAGTCTCCCATAAAACGTTCTATGTCTACATTGGCTACTGTTTCCATATTTGAATAATTATCCTCCTCTGAAATACCAAAACATCCTGTAAATAGTAACGATTTAAATATAGCTAATGTTAAAATTAAATATTTCAAACCACCATCCAATCAATGAACTGCAGCATTGTTTCTACGACTTGCCTCATTTAAAACGTCATTAAACACATTTACGATACTCATCTTATTTAAGAGCTCAATTGCAAAGTCAGGAATTGAGCCCCCGGGGTCCAGATACAAGCGATAGGATAACATATACTCACCATCATCAGCACGCTCTGCCATCCACAATCCTGCTCCATAATCAAGATATATGGCATCATTTGAAGTATTCTGCGTTTGAACTTTTTCTGGTTTATCAATCAAATACCAGTGCACAATAGAAACATTATCCTCTATATTGTAACCACCTGTATGAACCCTGAAAAAATATTCTCTATCCTTCATAAAAGGAAGATCAACAGGAAGGAGGTGATAGCCTTCAACAGCTCCACTATACCTTCTAACCTCACTGAAAACGAACTCACCTGCACTGTTAAAATATTGGCCATAGTTTTTTACATCCATAACAATATCTTGAATTATTTTTGAGGGGATATTTGTTTTCTGTTTTGCCATAAATGCAACAAGACTCATATCTTCTATAGATTTTGTACTTAGTGTGACTTCTCCTTTTTTAGCAACAGAAGTCCAATTGTCATTACTCTT
>JAYNUL010000003.1:12264-37886 GCA_038281125.1 Fidelibacterota bacterium
GCACCTAGCACGAATGATTGCACCCAGCGACCTTTTAACCATGCCATCGAATGATTTACCATAGCAGCAAATCCACACCACATTGCCGTAATCCATAGTGGAGCGATAATAATATCTGCACCATATAAACCACTATATGTAACCATGCCAGAAAGAGCCATCATTGTATCAATCAGAGTACCAAGAAATGCAAAGGCAATTACCAATTTTATTTCAGCAGGATTGGGTGAATTAAGGTAAAAGTGAGTTATAAGAAATAACATCATCAGGACCGGACCTAGATAAACGAATTCACTTGTGGCACCAAAGACACATGCCCACCAGCTTACTTTAAATCCTAAAATATTAAATAGCTTCTTCATCATTTTTATTAGTACTGAATATTAATCTTAAATAATATGTTAAACAATCTTTATTGAGCGTTATGAGCGTATTTAGATTTATAATTAAAAAATAAGCCTACCAACATCATTACAGTGTAAGCTCCAAGTCCAATCAGTAACATAATTAGGAAATAGTATGGCCAATCAGGCATTAGAAGTGTGAAGTTTACTCCGTCAGGTTTTTCAAATGTAAACATGTAGTTACTACCCAATAATAGGTTGATTATGATAATGCTCAAAACAAGTGCAGTTGTCCATATAATTGCATTAAGGTAATCTTTCCACTTTGGCCTGTATCCATCTAAAACAATGCTAAACATAACAAAAATGACAAGACCATGTGCAAAAAAGTAGTGGATAGAAACATATATATGCTCCATCTCTGACAGATTTGTATTAATAAATGCAAATAACGATCCACTAAACCCTGCAAAATAGAACCAGTTTTTTAATGTCCTGTTGTTTTGATTCTTAGCATAAACAGGAATAAGAAGGGCTGATATGTAACACATCTCAAGCGGTAATGAGGAGCTTGGGGACCAGATTCCATAGTATATCATATAGATCTGGAACACAACCTCATTAAAAATAACAAGGTATCCTATCGCCTGAAGAATAGTTAACCTTATTTTTTGCGAACATTTTCCATAAACCCATGCCACCGCTATGCACAGTACAGTACTGATCATACCATAGATGACATGCTGGCTTGGAAGCGAAGTAACTATATTGATTATATCGCTGATCATTTCTATGATCAAAATCTAAAAAGAAAAAAGTTTTTGAACCTTCAGATAAATTTGACCATATGATTCTTTCCATCCAGGAAAGCTTGTATCATACGACCTACTGGTACCAAAGTAAAAGATTGAAAAGGGTCCAGGTTGGTAACTTATCAGGGGCTGAATATCAAATGTATCATAGTAGCGATGATATTGGGTAACTAATCTAAAATTTAGAAAAGTTGTGGCTTGATATTCAAACCTTGCTCGAGCAATCATATCAGAATACACAACCTCATCATTTTCAAATCTGATTGATTTTGATTGGTCCATCCTAAAATTCAATTTGAATTCATCACTCGGTTTCAGTTCTATACCAAGCCCAAGTCCTGTATTCCTAGCCTGATAAGGCGCATCTACTCTAATTATCTCTGTACCAAATTTTGGTTTAATACTCAATGATATACTTTTTGAGAATGATTTTTCAAATGAAATTTCAAAGCCATAGTTATCTTCAAATAAGATGTTCTTGTAGAATTCATCCTCAGCAAAAAGTGTTATGCCATACCCAAATTGTCCTTTCATCTGTCCTGAGTGACTTAGGTAAATCCAATCCGTAAGCTGAGTCCAATCATAGGAAAATACACGCCCTGTGCCAAACCAAAAGCTTAACGTTTCAAATGTATTATTATTTGGATAAAGCATCGTGCCGGTAGTTACTACTAATTGTCTTCTATCATTAAAATCAATATATCCATTATCCACTCTGAAAGTTGGAGAGCGTTCGGCATATAACAAGGTTAAACCTCGATTCTTCTTCCAACCTTCAAGGCTAAAATAAAGACTATGCCCATAGAAAATATCTCCATCAAAGTCGGAGGTAATTGAATCTTTTCCAAATAGATGTCCATTTAAAGAAGAGGAAATGGTAGTATCATTTGGCTCAACTGTTTTAGATGAAAATAATTGAAAATCTAGTTTTAGGTTATTGTTGAACCGGTAAAGCCCATCGACCCCTCCTGAGTTGCCCATTCCTCCTTCATACCTTCTGTCTGAATACAATGCGCCAACATACGATCCTTCATTAATTGAATGTTTTAACCTGAAAATATTCGCATTGCTTTCACCTAAGTTTGTAGTTGTTCCACCGAAGTCATTAAATGGAACTATAAATGCACCGTTTCTATCTAAGGATCCTAAATAACCATACTGCGTATTTCCTTTCTGACCTAGAACTTTTGCAGCCAGACTAGGTTGATTAATTGACCTAGTATAAACGGTACGTACTTTAGGTTTCCATCCAAACGAGCCTGTATTAAATAAATCTATGCCTTCATTAAAAAAAGGTCTCGTCTCAGGGTACGATAATGCTGTCTGACTATTGATATCTATTTTTGTTTCATTTGACTCCACCTGACTAAAATCAGGGTTTAACGTAACCTCTGCACTTGCTGATTTTCCTACTGGGAATGCAACCCCAAATCCAAGACTACTAGAAAATGAATTTTCGCTGGATCCTACAAGGCTAGGAAGCAGTTCAATGGGCGATTGTATCTCCACATTTTGCATGCCCCTTAGATGACCAAATTGGCAGGGAGAACACGTATTATCCCTATCAACAGGCATCCAAGAGTCCATGCGAGTACCTTCTTTTCTTGGTATGAATCTTGAAAAGTTTATTCTCCAATGTAAGTCGTTCGTGTTGACTAATCTAAACGTAGAAAATGGAATAGCAATCTCCACCTCATAACCATTTTCCACAATACGACCACTAGAATACCAAATAGCATCCCAATTGTTGCGATCACTATTACCAAACTTTTGTCCATCCAACTGGTTGCCGAAGGGATTTGAGGAAAAGTAATGCTCTACAACACCGTCGTTCCTAGGATCAATACTTATAATAACCCTATCATCATCCTCAATATCATCACGTTTAGACTGGTTTGCTCTTATTAATTCAGGATTGTCAAACGAATGAAAAGCAACATATAAATTTTTTGTATCGTAAGAAACTAGAACTTTTGTGCGTGTTTTAGCAGGCGAATTGTTTCCAGGGTTAATTTCTACAAAGTTTTCAGCAATGACAGAATTTTCCCATTCAAGCTCATTTATTGTTCCATCAATAACGATAGAATCTGACTTCCCTTTTATATCAAGATTTTTCTGAGAAAAAAGCAACGAAAAGAAAAACAAGACACACATTACCTTCATTAGCTTTTCCAATTCGTTCTTTTTTTCATCTGAATGATAACCAATCTATTATTTTACATCGATTTCGAAATCAACTGTAAACATATCATAAATCATTCTATCTCCTATGTTTGGAAAATATCTTGCTGATCTATAGGTAACATCGTATAAAGTTCTGTCAATCTCCATTTTACCCCTAGCGCTTACCAGATCTCCTGACTGAAAAATTTCGCAAACAAACTCAATCGGATGCATTATACTTTTTATTGTAAGATCTGCATCGATCATAAAACTTCCATTTCTCATGGTTGCTCTCTTGATTAAGAGTTTAGCCTCAGGATGATTTTCAGTATCAAAGAAATCTTTTGAATGAAGATGAGACTGTAATTTTTTACCCCATATACTCTCCTTTGTGTCCATCACCTCAATTGTTTTCATATCAACTATGAATTCACCTGATTTTGGTAGGTTATTCTTTATGTTTACAATCCCACTTTTAAGACGAATGTTTCCCCAGTGTGAACCTGTGAGCTTTTTAGCAACCCAACGTAATTTAGATTTGTTTAAGTCGATTGTGTATGTTTTCTCTTCATTCCCTCCAAAAAGAAATGACGTCAAAAGGTAAGTTAAAATAATATGTTTTTTCACAAGTTTAATGAGCAACTAGGAAAAGTTGCCTAAGAACAATACACTACAGCCCAGAGATAATTATTGCTCTGAGTTTGCCCAATCAACCATCAAGATAACATCTAATATATTGATTGTACCATCAAGGTTCATGTCAGCATTTTCAATTTGCTGACCATTCAAATCGATATGACCAGCTACATAGTTAACGGTAACTATAATATCTAAAATATTTACTTGGTTATCAAAATTGAGGTCTCCAAAGTTAATATCAAGTGGGAAAACAGCACCTGGAGGTAATTGAATTCTATCAACCCAGGCACAGTCTTCACCAAAGGAAGTGGCATCATCTTTTTTGTAAACCCACCTAAGTGTATGTTCCCCAGTAGGAAGATTAACTCCAAAAAGGTTCCAATCAGTTTCTCCGCCAATAGTTAGACCTTGAGGCTGGTCGTCTATATAAAACTCTAGATAATCGTAAATCGTTCCAGAGCCACCCTGTTCAGATGAAGATTTAGACCAAAATTGAATCTCGCCCTCGTAAAGCACATTGACTATCATTGAAAGCTCAGAAGTTTGGCCGTCGCTGATATTCCCTGACCTTGCAGAATAGTTCCCTGAATACCCATCTGTATCAATAACCCAGCCTGTTTCACCATCATGAATCCAGGGGAATGATGAAAAGTCACCTGTTTCAAAGTCGTCTATCAATACGCCTATAATAATTGGCACAGGAACAGAATGAGCATAAGAGGTATTAAGAGAGCCTATATTCATGGAAAGCATAGAAGAAGAACCAACTGGAGCATCATTGGTAGCGCTCAATTCAATTGTAATGTTAACCTCATCGCCAACATCAAACCAGTAGGCGTTATCGCTGAGTACGCTATCTATTACCAAATGCGGATCACTGGTTGTGGCCTCGAAGGTAGGGTAGCTGACAGGAGAATTGCCTGTATTCAATAATGTAATCTCCATTGAAATTGATTCGCCCGGGTCAAGAGTACCGTTACCATTATCAACTAAATCTGAGTTCAAAATCGAGAAAGATGGGGCCTCTATGTGAACAGACATTTCATGTTGCCACTGCTGATTTTCTCCAGAAACAGTAATAATAATTGGCGCGACTGAACCATCATCTATATTCCAACTAACCTCTATATCAAAAGGCCCTACTGTAGCTAATTCTCCAGGGTCAACAGAAGTATGAGTAAGGTCATCTGCAAGAATATTGATCATAGTACCATCATGTGAAAGGTTGATTAATAATTCTCCAGATGCCTCTTGACCTACGTTTTCAAGTTCAACATGAAAACTACCAGTTTCACCAAAATCCAATATGTTATCCTCACCTGCACTGGTAATTAAATCATCCAAAATGATGTATGCTCCATCGGGAGCAATGACATTGATAGAGGTTTCATAGGGAATTTTATTATAGGCGGTAACAACAAGGTCTAGCTCCCCAGGAACATCTACCGCTGATTCAAAAACAAGATCTATTATGCCTGATTCATTGGTATGTCCATAGGCTAATAGCTGTCCATCCATTGATACTGCAGCATGCGCTCCGCTCACTCCTGCATCAATATATACTTCTTGGGCTCCGATAACCAGTACTTCATCATGATTAACTTCTAAATCGGTAGGAGTATCCGAGCGTACAACAACAGAGGGGTCGCCAAATATAGTCCAATAAAAGGTCTCATTATAACCTTGCGTGCCATAGCTATCATTCATTTGATTCATACCATTAAAGGACAGCCCCCCAAAGGTTCTTTTAATATTATTTGAATAGGATTCTACAAATATTGCATTCATTTCATCCTGCCCCTCCATGGGAGGATTCCAGCCTTGATTAACAGTTGACATGAGTACAGCAATTGCTCCAGTAGGAGTTCCATCATCCTCATTTGTAGCACGAAGCCAAGTTTCAGCATAGCAAGTACCTTGATGGAATTCTCCGTTTACGCAGGCAACAGACCATATAAATGGGTACATCCCCATGTTCTCTAAATTATTTACATCAGTTTGGTTCATGGGGCAGCCATTCCCCCAGGAACCATTAGATCCATGCCCTGTATAGTTGATTATGGATCTACCATTGTTAATGGCAACCTCTCCTTCAGCAACAGTCCCATTAGGGTCGTAAACCTGGTCAATCTCATCATAAGTATACGCCATTAAAAGATCACGAATATTATCCATATGCTCATTATCATATTCCCCATCATCACCAGGACCTTGATTTGATGCAAAACCAGAACCTTTTTTATACCACACACCATCTGGGTCTGGGTTCATCTCATAAGCAATCGTGCGATTTACCATTGTCTCAACGTGCTCGCTAGTCTCAGCAGAGAATCTACCAATCATGAGATCTGGGTAATAATCATCTCCAGCAACAAAGGTAAATGAATTATCACTTGGACTATTTGATCCATTCCCATTTGATCGTCGAATCGACTCAATCTGATCAATGTCACCAACAAGTAATACAAATGCTATTCCATTTTCATAATATTGATTTTCAATAAATTGTTCCATCGCGTCAACATCCCCAACACTGGCTACATCTACAATATCTGTTGGGATTCCTTTATAATTTTTCCAATCTACAAAGGGCTGCATTTCATCCAAGAAGTCCCCATGACAGATTATCAACATTGGACCCTCTTCACTTAAAATATCATATCTATCGTTCCTTGGAAAATTGATGAAGTGATCTCTATACATGTGATCAAATGCCCTAGAGTCTGAATTTGAGGGTCTGCGAGTAAGAGGATTTACTTGACTAGTTCCATCCTCCTGGATCCTAATATCTATCTGCGTAAATATCCTTAGTTTACGTTGGACAGGATTATATTGTATGGGTTGGAAAACAATTGTTTGCCCTCTCATTGATCTTAGAATGTATGGTTCTCTTAAAAAAGCAACTTCAGATGGATAAAACTTATCCACCTCATAAGATTTTCCATACATATACGGAACTGTGGAAGGGACTATATCGCGAGTGAGATTTCCTTTTGAGGGTTCAACATCTGAAATGTCAATATCTACAAACTCAGTGTTCATTATAGATAATTCCATGTGGGCAAGATCTGGGATTATAATTGATCGTGACATACGTGGTAAGTTTGGAGCACCTCTTTCTAAAATAGGTACGCTCCCAGGAAAACTAATTCTGTTTAATCCATTTTTTAAATGGTCTTGTAGAAAACCTTTTACCTGTATAGATATTTCTAAATCGCTTGATGATATGGCATTAACCTCCCAACTAGGCTCTGATGGATCAGGCGCACCTAGGTCAACCCATTCTGAAGCAAGTAGGTGACCAATCATAATTAAAGGAGTGATCATTATGGATTTCTTATTAGATATAGTGAACATAAAATAAAGTTTACCTTACTGTGTAACGTTCTACTTTTTAGTAGAACGTATGTTTCCTTCTAAATATAGCCTTTTATCCCATCCAATTTCAAGGCTTGTACTTTGACCAAAATTCTATCTTTTTGATATAGTTATTTAACTCTTCAAGCTTATTTCGCTTTTCTAATCCATTTGAAAAAATCTTAAGCTTTTTTATAAGCTGGGGTATTGCGATTTTTGATTGAGAAATTGATAATGAATTGGAATTTAATATTTTTTCTAGGGACGTAATGCGATATTTTTCTATTCCAGAATCAACACGCGATAGTTGGTCAGCGTGGCCTCCATATTTTATGATAAGTGGTTGATCCAAAAAAATAACAGGAAATACTGCAGTAATACGAAGCCAGAGGTCGTAATCTTCACATACTTTTAATGACTCATCAAATAACCCAACCATTTCGAATACTTCTTTTTTTATTAATACGGATGATGGTGATATTCTGCATATATCAAGGCAGTTTTCAAATATATTCCCTCCATACTTCTGATGTTTTTTCATTTGATTGACTCGGACACCGTTCCTTATCCAAATTTCATTCGTGTGACACAGCCATGCCTCTTGGAAGGAGGTAACTACTCCTTTTTGTTGTTCGAGCTTATTGGGCATCCACTCATCATCGGAGTCTAAAAAAGCAATCCACGATCCTTTTGCTTCCTGTATTCCAGCATTCCTAGCGGAACTAACACCAGAATTATCTTGATAGATATAGCGAACATATGGAAACCTTTCCTGGACCCAATCTTTAGTTCCGTCTGAGGACCCATCGTCGACCACAATGATCTCATGGGGTACAAACGTCTGACTACTTACTGAATGCAGGGCTCTTTTTAATAAATTTTTTCTATTATAGGTGGGTATGATAACAGATACATTCAAAATTGAGTTGTTTATCTCTTGTTTTGTGTAACTAAAATAATTTTAGAGGGTATTCATCATTATCTACGAGAGATTTTATTTTGTTTACGACATGGGGTTTATCTTCCTTATAGGTAACACCAAACCAACTCGATCCTGTCTTAAGAACCTTTACAGCTTTTATGTTACTCTGTATGAGACTGTTAACAACTACTGGTATAAAAAATTCACTTTTCAATTCTTTTCCTTCAAGTTTTAGGAAATCATTAAACATGGATCTTAGGTGAGGGAAAAGATCTGGGGTGAAACCCCATACATTCATTGATACTGGCTCAGAACCATCTAACGCAATATTCCTATCGGACGAAACCCCACTTTCCGATCTTTCTAAATTACTTGTTTCGATTACGGTGCTTAACAAATCATTTTCTAGAGTACATAATCCACGAGTAACACCTCCAAATTCAGAAAGTGTATTCCCCAATTCATATGCAACCATTGTGAACATCTCACCTCCACTTTTATAATAATCTGAAACTATTTGGTAAGATTCTAGACCATAAAAATCATCACCATTGATAACTACGAACGGTTCCTGTATTAGATCAGCTGCAGAAAGGATAGCGTGCCCAGTCCCCCATGGCTTTTGTCGATCTGGTGGACATTCAAATCCATCCGGAAGGTTGTTCAACTCTTGGAATGCAAATTCAACTTGTATACTGCCTTCATATTTATTCGTTATTTGAGATTTGAACTCTTTTTCAAATTCTTTTCTGATAATAAAAACAACTTTGTTGAATCCTGCACGTATTGCATCATAAACGGAGTAGTCAATAATTGTTTCACCATTTGGCCCAACTGAGTCCAATTGTTTAAGGCCCCCATAGCGAGAACCCATACCTGCTGCCATGATTAAAAGTGTAATGTCTTTCATATACATCTAATCTAATTTGATATTACAAAGTTACTATTTTAGTACCTTCATCTGCATTGACTAAAAATGCTTTTCCTCCAACTGATTCTATCGCATCTGCAACTGCACTAGCATTCCCAGGAGCATAAGCAAACATGCAGCCACCTCCCCCGGAGCCATTTATCTTACAACCAACTGCACCTGCTTCCATGGCAGAATCAATCATGGACTCAATTTTTGGAGTGCTAATGTTTAAATGATCTCTTAATATAGAATGATGTTGGTTCAACAGAAAACCAATCCGTTCATGATCCAGCTCTTTCTTATTTAGCTCTAATTTTGCTTCACTAAGTAGATTTCTATTTTCAAGGGTGCAATTAAACAGTGTCTTCTCATATTTATCCAACATTGATAGGTCTGCATTAGGGCCACAGGATTGTAAACTAAACCCAACATTTAGTGGTTTTATCTTTTTTAAAATTTCTAATCTCGCATTTTTGCATCGAGAGAGTATTCCAAAAGTATCTTTCGATTCGCGCGAATCACCAAGAACAAAATCCCCCAGTGGGGCATTAAATTTTTCGACCGAAATACTAGGCTCAGATTCAAGGTATACAAGATTCCCAATCGCAGTAGTATATTGATCCATCATTCCACCAGGCCCTGAAAATTCTGTTACTTCAGTTTTAAATGAAAGATCTCCAATTTTCTCATTTGTCAGGTTTATTGGTTCATCAGCCATTTGATTTAAAAAGTTTATCCAGCTGACAACAATAGCTGAAGAACTACTTGTACCTGCCTTGATTGGAATGTCACTATTTATTTCACATTCAAAACCACGAGCAAAACTCAATCCCTCTTTTTTACAAACGCGTATTCCGCTCTTGAAATAATCTCTTTCTTTTCGGTAATCCGTATCATTAAGGTCAAATCTTTCAATCCTTTTAATATCCGGCATATGGATAATTACCTTTTGATCTAATCTTTTTTCGCCAATAATCTTAGCCCTTAAAGATATGGCCATTGCAATTACAGGAAGTCCAAGATAGTCTTGGTGCTCCCCAAAAAGGCATATCCGTCCTGGAGTACTTACTTCCATATTTTTATTAAACCAAACGAGCTAATGATACTTATTAATAATACAAAATCTCTATGACTGATTATTTTTGACATTAAGTAATCCTATTTTTTCATGTGATCAATTTTTTTAAAAAGCATAAACGATGGAATTGTTCTCCAGTTAAATCCAGGCCCTTTCCATTTTACCTCAAGAAACTGTTGCCCTCCCCCTTCAAAATAATCTAGCCTAATTTCATGGAATCCCACTTTTAGAGGGATTTCGCCATTGGCAACTTGTCTTCCATGCAGGCCATCGTTATCAACAACAGGAAAACCACCTATGAATAAACGGGAGCCGTCATCTGAAGAGGTTTGAAACTCATACGTCCCGTCTTTATCAACTTGTAAATATCCTGAAAATGAATGACCAAAATTATTTTTTCTATACTCATCAATTGAAAAATCTATTGAAGTTGATTCTTCAACTAGCTCCCCCTTTATCATTTCATCACAATTTTCCCATTCTCCTAAATAAGTATTTTTATAGAGCCCATTCTGAGCATTTAGTATTTCTATCGGTACCGATACTGTCTTACTTGGACGCCTTTCTTCTTTAGTTGCTCTGAAGTTCAAAATTCCTGGCCTATTAATTCTAAATGGACCATCATAATAAGTATATTTTTTAATTTGATCAGTATTATTTCCAAAAGCATATTCCAGCCTAGAAAATCTATCTTCTGATACAATGGTTATATCTGCATAACTTGAACCAAGAAATATTTCAACCGATGGCTCACTAAGGTACGGAAGAACTGGGATTTTAAATACATGGACAGGATCATTTCCAAAAACGGGATAAAGCTTTTTTGGAATATCTATTTCAAGGTCACCGCGAACGTTCCTCCAGTTTAATTTTCTTCTTTTACCTAAGTGAACAATTTGTTCACCACCAGATCCTGTGATGCCTTTAATAACAAATTTTTGTTTTGGAATTTGATTAACAAAAGCATAAAGATATCTCTTATTTTTCGACAAAGTAAATTTAACATTACCTGATGAAATCTTACGGTTTACGGTTGTTTCGTATATTGCTTCTCCATTTTTTTCTAGCCAATGTCCAATGTCTTCCAAACGATTAATCATGATCTCAGGTATAGTTCCATCGGACCTAGGTCCAATATTGAGGAGTAAATTCCCACCTCTGCTTACAATATCTACAAGCATACGTATTAATTGTTCAGACGTATTATAATCCTGAGGTTCTTCGTTTCTATTATACCCAAAAGATTTACCCATACCCCTACACTCTTCCCAACCTCTGTTAATAAATTCTTTATTGATTTGCTCTGATGATGGATCATACTCTGTTGAGAAATACCCACCATGTTTAAACCTTGTTTCACCTCCCCAACGATCATTCACAACAACATCTTTTGGAGCGTTTGATTCATTATAAAGCCAGGCCAAAAACTCTTCGCTTTTCCATTCCTCACTATCCCTATCCCATTCTCCATCAGAAAAAATAATGCTTGGTTTGTAACGTTGTACCACATCCTTAAATTGTGGTAACATATATTTATCAACGTAGTCACTTACGTTTTCTGGATAATCAGGGTGGGCCCATTCATATAAAGAATAATATAAACCAGATTTAAGACCAATTTTATCCAAAGAAGCATTTAAATCACCTAGGAGATCTCTTCCTGCTGCTCCATTTAGGGAATTATACCCTTTGCTTTCTTTACTTGGCCAGAGACAAAAGCCATCATGATGCTTGGATGTAAGGACTACATATTTTGCACCAGATCGTTTAAAAATCTCAGCCCATTCATCTGGATTGTAATTTTCTGCTTTGAAAAGATCCATGAATTTCCAATAAGGAAAATCACTTCCATAGTTATCATTGTGAAATCTTATGCGAGCGGTGTCACCATTGTTCAAACCATTTAAATACCATTCTGCATAACTACCTTTAGGTCCCCATGCTGGAACAGAATACAATCCCCAGTGAATAAAAATCCCAAATTTTGCATCTTTGAACCACTGAGGGGTCTCCCTAGAATCTAATGAACTCCAGTTGGGCTCAAAATTCTTTGCAGTTGCGGAAATGAAAGCAAGACAAAGTAAAGATGTAATTACTTTTTTTCTCATTTTTTCAGAGGTTATAAGTAAAAAAAAAGGTCTCAATAAAGAGACCTTTTAATTGTTGATAAAAAAGGTTATTTATAAAACTTTGAATATTTTGAGTCTGGAGCGGAAGCTAAAAGTTCCTTGGTCATCGCTTCTGCATTACCATTATCATTAAGTTTTTTATAAATCTGAATAATGTAGTGGGTCACTTCTGGAATTTTATCATGCTGAGCATTTTTCTCTTTTAAGGCAGCAAGAGTATTCTTCAATTTTCCTAACGCTTTGTTTAATTCAATCGGGCTAGGTCCCTTCATTGATTGTCTGTAGTACAAGTGGTGGAGAGCTTCGTCTTCTGCTTCTGCTCCTCTAACACCAGCAACAGTAGTTACTTTTTCAACTTCATACTCTTTAGTTGTTACTTCCTCAATTTCATTCCAAACTGTATTGTCCCACATCGCATCAAGGTCAAGCTCGTCCTGGCCCATCAAACTTGATAGTCCAATAGAGATCATGGCAAATAAAATCTTTGTTTTTTTCATATTAAGACTCCGGGTCTAATTATGTAATTAGTCAAATTTAGCATATTTCGGGGTTATTTCGCCACGACTTTCAATAAAATCTAGCTGCGATACCATTTCAGGCTTTTTCTTCTTAACTTGGTCATAATATCTTACAGCGTCATCATATTTGTAGGTTCTATAATAAGCAACAGCCAGGTTAGCCTTAAAATCAACATTTTCAGAATCATTCTCAACAGCCTTCTTAAAATAATCAATTGCCATAGAGTAATTACCCAGTCTAGCGAACGTTATCCCTACTGTATTATCACTTCTTGCTCTAATCTTTAAGTGTGAAACTTTTGGAATCTCTTTTAAATTAATTTTCTTATCTTCTACATCTTTAGCTTGAATCAAACCTTGAGAAGAACCCGATGCTAATTCACTTTCAATTTCAGTTGAAATTTCAAGCTGGCCCTCATATGCTGTAGTGGCTAAGGAGCTTTTTGCTGCACCAAAAACTTTATCTAACTTTCCAGCAAAAACAGGATCAACCATAACTACTTCATCGTACTTCTTTCTTGCCATTCCCTTATTCCCCATCATGAAATGAGAGATTGCAATGTTCAACATGTACCCAGCATGCTCACCACCAACCAAATCAATTGCCTTCTCATAATATTCGATTGATTTGACATAATTCTCTTTTTTCGTATAGCAAACCCCTAATGTATTGATGGCATCTGGAAAATCTGGCTTTAGATTAACTGCAGTTTCAAGCATTTTGATTGCCTCTTTGAATCTGCCAAACTCCATATACTTAACACCTGCATCATAATGATCTTCTGCTGTGTTTAACTTATTTCCTACCGATTTATAAACAATCTGCTCAAGCCACATCCCATATTGTTTTATATCTTCTTTTAAAAGATCATTTATTCCTTCAATATCATCTAATGGAAGATCAGGAGTTATATGAGAACCAGCCAAGTATTTTGCAGATGCTTCTTTAACAGAGATTTCATTTACATAGTTTTCTTCTTTCATTTCATTATATTTTAAAGCGCCCTGCTTCCAAGCAGAGAAAAATGGTTTCCCTACAAGAGTAGCCTCTATAGGAACCCAAACCTTATCATTGAGAATCACAACCTCCGATTGATCCAAAAAATATCTTTCAACATCATCAGGTTTTACACCACTATCAAACATTAGAAAAATATGCCCAGCACCAGGTTTAAACACATCAAGGAACATTGTTTCTATCCCAAGATTAGCTAGAAGAGAACCATATAATGCCGTCAAATCATCGCAATCCCCAATTTTATCACGAAGCATATCACCTGGATACTTAACAGTATCAAATGCAGATTTATCATCTGCTATATCTAAAAATGGAGTTTCTAAATCGATATTATATACCAAACCATGAGTACCTAGCGCATCATAAAGGATGATTGCTCTACCAATATTTGTCCTTCCAAAATAATCGTTCAACACAGGAGTGTAAAATTGAATGTTGTTTCTAGCAAATTTATCAACGACTGCATCTGCAGGAGTGACATAGCAAGCTATCATATCAGGGTTACTCCATGTGAGTTTTCCTTTTCCTAATACATAGGAGGATTCAAGCTTTTTCTGAGCTATTTTTTCTTCCCCTGATTGTTTATAAGTAACCTGAATTTCAGGCTGTATCAAATTATCAAAGGTAGATTTTTTAGATGTCAATACATCACTCGCAAAACTTACTCCCAGTTTATATTCATCGTCAGACTTTGGTGGTAGAGTAATAGTCTCAGAATGTGGATTATCCATCATCGTTGGTAAAAATAAAGAAACATTTACAGGAAGATCAGAGTCAGAGATGTTTTTTAATCCAACAGTAGCAAAAGGCTCAGATTCATAATACCTATGTAGGGATCTAAAAATTGGATTGTGGGAAATAGTTGATTTTGTAATGCTGACAACTGCAGGACTAAACTGAAGAACCAAAGAGAATCTATGTGTTGGTTCAAAATATGGGTTTAGTTCTATCCCATAATCGAAAACAATACTCTTAAATTTTACAGATGTTCCCATCGAATAGATAAAGAGGCTTTCTCCTGAAAAGTTTTCCTGTTGTAAACCAGTGCGTAAAAAGAGTTTATTTGCTATGGCCAACTCTGCCCCCGCATGAAGCCTATCTCCATAATCAAAGGCAAAAAGTAAATTTTCTAAAGGTTTTATACTAAATCCAATCTTTGTTGCCTCCGGAAATACTATTTCTTCTGACCTGTCCTTATAGGTAACGTTTGTTCCTCCAAGGTCATACATTGCTAGTCCCATTCTGATTTTTTTTGTGATCTGCCAAAGTGCTCCAAAATCGTAACCAATTCCATCACTTTTCCCGTAAGATGTTCCATCTAATTGCATATCTCTGGATAGGTATTTTGTAGTCAATCCAATACTAAGTCCCTTTGGAAGTTGAACTCCAAGAGATAAGTTCAATTTATTTTCAGAAAAAAGAAGTTCCTTATCATCAAAACCTACATTTCCCCAATCTAGTCCAAGGGCAATACGATCTGAAAAGTTCCTTACAAAACCAAGATAGGAGTGTGATATACCTAACTCGTATAAATTTGAATATGAAGATGTAAATTCGGTCCTCCTTAAGCCTGGCAGCCCTGCAGGATTCCAATTCAGCGCATTTGCATCATCTGCTACTCCCACAAAAGCACCACCCATACCCAATGGCCTAGCTCCGGTTGGAATTTGCTCCATACTTTGCCCATATAAATGAGTAATCATTAAACCTAGTAATAGGATCCTCATCTGTTTAAAACACCCACTGTTGTTCTAAATATCTCTTCATCCTTTTCTAAGGTGACAATGTATAGTCCAGAGGGGACTACTTTTCCGTCACCATCCCGTCCATCCCAAACAATATTTTGATTTCCCTCTCCAACTGGGTTATCATGTGAAAGGATTCTTTTTAGCCTACCTGCCAGATTAAAGATTCTTACTTTCACATTTGCATTTTGCCCATTGTTTACATGGTATAGGATATTGGTTTTATTGAATTCAAAAAGGTTTCCTCTCGGAGTAAAAATCCGAGGTTGACATTCAATAACATCTACAAAACTAGTATCGCTAAATACAGGATTTGCTGAGGTGAAAATACCAAATGTACCCATATCATAGGTCTGAGTTTGGATGTAACGATTACCAGAAATTGTAACTATTGATCCACCAATGGGGTCTAACATACCATTTTCATCTACTCTAGAAATAAAAGGAAAATTTCCAGCATATGACACAGAATCATCATTTAATTTCATCCTAATAATAGCAGGTTTTTCAATATTCAAATCAGCAGGACTAATATCATATAAATATCCCAATAAAGATGTAGAATCATTCAACACAGCTATTTTTTCAGATAATTTAATGTTTAAAGAAATATCTGCATTTAGAGCATTTTGAGGAATTAAAACGAATGCATTACCATCCAAACTAATTGAAGTGCCTCCACTTTGTGATATGATTGATTGAGGAGATTTATAGATCACTTGCTCTTCCATCAGGTTTCCTCTTTCATCAATTGCTCCAGAAACAGATAGAGAAATTGCTTTACCATAATATTGATCTGGTAAGGTGATTGAACCTGTCCATTCATCACCAGTGTAGCTTTGACGAACTACAATTAATGAATCATTAATTCCATCACCATCAAAATCAGGAGTATCTGGATGAGTGAGAATTATTTTTGGTTCATTGTTTAAATCCAAGTAAAAGTCTTCTTTGAATCTGACAACAATAATCAAATCTTTAGATGTTAAATAGTTTGCCCTTACTGTATCCACAGATGGAGGAGTGATATCAATGTAAAAGTAATTTGGGGTTGACCAAGAAGAAGTTGATTTACCATGGTCTAAAGATCTTACCCTCCACATGTAATTTCCTTCAGGAATGTTTTCAATGTATTTAAAATTTGTAGTAACACTTCCTTTGGATATATTGCCATATGAACCAGAAACAACACTATTTTCTTCTGTTATTTCATTTAAACCAACCTGCAGCTGATAAGATAGTCCATCCTGTCTTGTTTGACCAGAAAATGGGCTGAGACCGTCGTTAGCTTTTTGCCAACTCAAATGAACTTGATCTTTATTGATACTTAATACTTCTAAGCCATAAGGCTGATTTGGTTGCTTGTTACTATTGTTTATATTTTCAAGATTATCATATACTTTTGATATCACATCTGCATTGGAGTTAACTCCAGCTGCAAATAAATCAAGATCTCCATCACTATCATAGTCTCCAAATTCAGAAAAACTATAACCTAAAGAGTCCATATTTAAGGTGGTGTCTAAAGTAAATTGACCATCATTTTGCTCATAAATTCCAGTGAAAGGACGACTCTCGTTTGACTCAAGATCAGTATATAATCCTGATACATATAAATCTAGATCACCATCATTGTCATAATCGCCCCAACTGGGTCTTCCACTTGAAACTCCATGGAGTTGATGACCCGTTTCTTCAAGCGCAAAAGCATCTCCAGTATTTGTATATATGTTCGTAATAGATGAATTCTCTGAATTGTTCCCAATTAGCGCAAAATCAAGAAATCCATCATCATTAAAATCACCAAATTCAAATGCACCAGCAGTTGTACCAATATTCATATTTGACCACGATGAAGATAAGAGTAATTGATGGGTGCTATCATTCAAAAACACCCTCATCCCAAGTTCTCCTAAGGAATCCGCACCAATAGTAACTAAATCTAAAAATCCATCATTTTGAACATCTACCCATTGCACCATGCATGGAAATAGTGGCGACAAAGAAGTCTGGTCAATATCTTTTGATAGGTTTCCATTCTCATTAGAGAATACCGATAGATGCCTATTACCATAATAGTCAACACCCCCTATTACGAAATCCATATCACCATCATTATCATAGTCACCCCAGTCATGATTGTTTTGGCCACCGTTTATTCCCATCGTATAACTGTATATATCATAGGTCACTTCATTTTGCGGATCAAAAACAAAATTTCCATTTATATTTTTATAGAAAACTGTAGCAGGAAATCCTTGGAAGTTAATGATCTGAAATCCAGATAAGGACAAATCAAGAAGGCCATCATTTGTGTAATCAACCCAAGATAATTGTCCGCCAAAAACAGCTTGTACATTTTGTGATAAGTCTTGCTCAAGAAGTTGATCCTGATTAAGGTGAAATTTTGTTATGCTGGTTCCAGAAAAGTTGATACCTGTTAATGAAAGATCAAGCTCTCCATCATTATTATAATCTGCCCATCCTGCGGATGAAAAATAAACACCCGGCAGACTTTGAGTGGATGTTACTAATCTAGATATAAATAAGGTATCTTCTTCAGACCAAGGGGAAGTCATGCCTGTACCGTCAACGGTTTGGACAGACCAATAATATGTTCCATGTGGTATCTGGTTAAATTCTTTTATTAACCTTTGTCCAATATTTGCAGAAGAATATTCAAATGATGGTGATAAAAGATCATATCCACCAGAGCTTGTTCCGATCTTAACGTTGTACCTTAGACTAGCATCTGTATCAATTTGATCCGAACCTGATCCCCAGGTGAAAATTGCACGTGTGCTCACTGCAAAAGAAGTCAGTGAGGTAGGTGCATTTGGAGGAGAATTTGAGAAATTTGTATCGTTTAAGTAAACATCCGTAAAGCTACTTTGCGGATCTTCTAGTTCGGTTGTACCATTTGATATGATATCTGGCTTGAGATCTCCATTCAAATCAGCAAATCGTAAAATTCTAGCACCAGAGATATCTAAAAGTTCTGTAAAATTAAACGAGCCTTCATTTTTATAAACTTTGCCACCCAAGGAATGTACTCTTGTAGCAAAGTTAGAAACAGAATCCACCCCAGAAATACTTATATCAAGGTCTCCATCGTGGTCAATATCAACAGCATCAATGTCTCCATAAGCAACCGCATGTAATCCATCTACAGGAAGTTCAACATATGTTCCGAGAGGTTCGTTTTGATATACCTTGGTAACTAGACTGTTCTCAATTACACTCCACCCGCTTGCAATAAGGTCTTGGTCTCCATCATTATCAAGATCCATAAATTTTAATGAACTTGCTTTTAACCCAATGATATCTTGGTTTGTATCTTCAATCAGTCTACCTGAGGGTTCATTTTTAAAAAATCTTGAGACACTTGATCTGTAATCGGCAGTATTACCAGTAATGAGTAAATCCATATCTCCATCATTATCATAATCAACCCATTCAGATTTACCATTAATAAGATCTGGAAAATTTGGAGTTGGATCAAGTTCCAAACGTTGACCATCATTTAGATATAATCTATTCAAAATCAAGTCTTGAGTTTCATCAACTCCCAAAATAAAGAGATCTGGAGTCCCATCTAAGTTAATATCAGAAAATTGAGCACTGCTGTAGGTTAGTGTTAGCGGGTCCATTCCCCCAACTGAGATTTCTAAATCGTTAAGGGAGTTTATCATTAGATGAGATCTTGCAGAACCATTTAGGTATAAATCCACATTACCATCTCTATTTACATCTGCAAGAGAAATGTTTCCAAGTCCTCCTATGTACTCTCCAATCGTATCGGGGTATGTAATAAATTCATATTCTAGACCTGAATTTAGTTGCCCGTCATTAGATCCATATCGGACATCTAAATAAACACCATATCTCGACGCATCATATCCTGACAGAATTACATCATTATAACCATCTCGATTCAAATCGATGATTTTAATTGAATTCGTCTTTACATTGGGTAAAGAATCGCTAAGAGCCTGATTTAATACAAAATTTTGGGAACTTAATTTTGATACAAAACTTGTTAATAGTAGAACAAATATGAATTTAACCATATTTAGCACAAACTTTTATTTACTTGTCAGAGTCCAAACACCATCCCAGTCATCACCAGGAGGGTTTGATTGAAAATGTTCACACCTTGGAATGTAAATTCTACTTGGATTGGTTTTTCTACCTTTAAACATTTCTTCTAGTTCATCAGAGGCCTTAAAAGCTTCAATAGCTTTATCCCACTCTTGATTTTTGTATAGTGTTAACGCTTCATGGTATGCTGGGAGTAGTTTTTTATATACTTCAGATTCTTTGCCAACTTCCGATATCAGTTCCCAAACTTTTACCGGTTCATTCTTTCCTACTACTCTTACAAGGTCTAAATCTCTGAAAACCATTTTTTCTTTTACAGCTTGATATGTGCTATCTGCTATTTGGATATACACACCATATTGTTTGGCAGATGATTCCAGACGAGCTGCTGTATTAACGTTATCTCCCATCATTGTATAATTCATTCGTGCTTCAGAACCCATATTGCCTGTAACCATTTGCCCTGTACTAATTCCTATTCTATTTTGCATGTTGTGTACTATTTCTGGCCATCTGTCACCGTCAGCCTGCCATTCTTTTCTTAACAGGTCAAGATTATCCTGCATCTGAATTGCAGTTTTACATGCCCAATACTCATGATCATCAATTTCAATTGGTGCCCCATAGAAAGCAACAATTGCATCTCCAATATACTTATCCAATGTTCCATTATTTTCTAGAAGAACATCTGTCATATCAGTTAGATATTGGTTTAACAGAGCAACTAATTCACTAGCAGATAATTTTTCAGAAAATGCTGAAAAACTTTGAATATCTGTAAAAAATGCAGTGTGATATCCCTCCTCACCTCCAAGCGATGGCTCTTCACCACTCTCATACATTTGATCAATGAGCTCCGGGGAAACATAGGTTCCAAAAGACTCTTTTAAAAACTGCTTATTTTTTTCTTCTTGTATATAGTTGTAGACAGTAATACCGAGGTATCCAATTAACAATGTGAATACTGGTCCAAATAATTCAAGCCAAATATTATGATTAGAAAATAACCAAAAGCATAAATAGCAGTAACCCAAGATTAGGGCAAAAATGGCGATGCCTCCCTGAGAAGGACTTAACGAAGGAACTAGAAAAGCAAGGGCACATCCTAAAAGTAATAATATTACGATAACATAAGCTTTTTCCACCTCAATGATAAGGTCATCATTAAGAATGGTATTTAAGGCATTCGCGTGTAACCCAACCATAGGATACCTTGGATTAAAAGGCATTGGGTTAAGGTCATGAGTCCCAGTTGCTGTGAGACCATAATAAAGTTTTTTACCAACAAATTCAAAAGGGACAATCAAACGAGCGTTACCCTTTTCCTCCTTGCCAGCAATAAGGCGCTGAGAGTTTGGATAAAAGTATAGGGGTCTTTGCTCTTCAAGCATATTATGCTTGATCAAATTTTTAATAATTTGATAATTACGTTCTAATTGGGAGAGGTTAGCTTGTGTTTTACGTAAACTTTTTATTGACGTTTCATCAGAATTTTTGATTTGTTCATCTAATTCGCTGTAAATATCTTTTATTTTCTCAAATTGATAATCATCACCTAAACCATGATCAAAGGATAACTCTTTACCTTGAATCAATTCTTCAAGAGTATGTGCTTTTTGATCTTGCATTAACGCACTTGCGATAAGGTTATTGTTCTTTATCTCATTAAATACAAATGGTGGGGCTTTTTTAAAGTCTGATGCAGAACCATCAGGGTTTTTTATTATCCAGGATTCGATTGCACCCATCATCATAGTCTTTTTTACTGCATCTAATACTTTAGGTCTGGGACCTTTGATTTTTTCCAAAGCAGGTTTATAGGCTGATTTAACATTACCAGCATGCTCTAGGTTTGTATACCGTTTAAACTCAGCAAGAATGTGGTTGTCATATTCTAGTTCTTTGAAATCTTTTAATACGTTATATGGATAATGCATCAGGTCAAAATTGCCATCTGCATCTTCCCAATTTCCAGCCCAGTTCACTTGCATTAAACCCTCATCATCAATGGGTATCTTAATCTCATCTCTATCAAACTCATCTGGTTCTTGGAGAGGAATTGTCAAATATTTTCCCGGTTCAATGTCAACATTTTTAAATGGCACTTTGTAATGAATAAGAGCAAGGGCAAGTGAAATAGAAGGAAATAACCTATTTTCATATTTACCAACTAATGGATACTTCCGCATGATTCCATCAGCATCAGCTTTTGCCTGGAAAAAGAAAACTCCAGCACTACTATCAATGAATGTTTCAACTGGAAATTCCCCATCATAGAAATCAAATAATGTTGGATACTGACCTTCTTCTATGGTTATAAAAAGTCCTGCTGCTTCCATCCTTTTTAATCTATTTTCTTGATTATCTGTACGTTTCTTTACTTTTTCTTTTTTCTTTGGCTGCGGTTTGAAACTCTGAGCAAAATAAATATTTTTTGCTTTTGAAGCTGCACCTGAAAGATCAAAATCTGGGTCAGGGAATAGATTTTTAATATTATCTATAGTGAGTGAAGAATCAGATATTTTATCAAGTGTAGCTATATTCAGATTTCTTTCAGAATTTTCAATGAAATAAATATCAAAAGCTAGTGCATCCATCATATGCTGCCCTGCTGCTTCAACAACAGGTATGTGTTTCTCTCGTGACCATGGATCCCACTTTCCTTCAGTCTGTAATGCTCTAACATCAATATCTAGAGTTGCAATATCATCTCGAGTTTCAATTCTCCCCCTCGAATTGAACCTCATGTCTAAGAATTTTAGCTCGACGGTTTCATAAGCATCAATCAAAGCTAAAAGAATCATTAAGGCAGCTACGGAAAAGCTAATAATAACATACGGTAAATTCTTTTTTAGCATATTAACCAACTATTGTTGGGGTGATAAATATCAACAATTCTCTTTGTTCTTTTTCAATGGTTGTAGTTTGGAAAAATTTTCCAATAATCGGTATTGCACTGACAATGGGAACAAACTTCTTTGACTCAAGTGCATTTTCAGCAATAAGACCCCCAATTATAACTGTATTACCATCTTCGACTGTTACTTGAGTTTTTACAGATCTTTTAGTAGAACGGGGTTTTTGAGTATCAATTTCAGCGGCGGATAAAAGTGCTTCAACTTGAGCATCTACCATCATAGTAATTTTCATTTCATTGTTAATACGTGGCGTTACTTTTAATTTTATACCAATGTCCTTTTCCTGGACTTGATTAACCAAAACATTTCCAAATGCTCCAGTATTATTCTGATTTTGATTCCCCTGAGAGTATTGCTGGCTAGCGCTCGCTATATTCCCTTCAATAAAAACGGTTGTTACCGTTTCTGTCTCTGCTTCGTGGTTATCAAGGGTTGTCACTTGAGGACTTGAAAGTAGTTTTGATTGACCCCTTGCCTGCATCAATCTTAATGCATTCGTTAGCTGTAGAGGGTTAAGCGTAGCAATGGTTACATTATCAAAACTAATATTCAATATTGAAGAAGTATCCTGGCTTCCATATTCGCCAGGAGAAAGTGGTGTTTGGCTCCAGTCCACACCAAAACCTCTCAACGTGTCCAAATTAGTTTCAATAAATCTAATCGCAATGTTTATGTTAGGTATTGGGACATCAAGAGTCTCAATAATCTTTAATATAGAGCCAATGTTTTCTTGGATATCTGATATAACTATAATGTTGGAGGAAGCACTGTTACTGCTTTTTGATACAAGTGGTGTAAACGGTTGGACTTTACCCCTAGGAGTCAGTACTGCGTTTAAGGTTCCAATTAAATCTGAGGAATTAATAAAGTTCAGTTTTACAACCACAGTCTCTAATTCACCTACCATCTGAGTCTGACTATCTTTTACAACAATAATATTTTCTTGAACAAAATAGCTGTATCCATTTGGTTTTAAAATTGCATCGAGAGCAGATTTGACACTAACATCTATTAATGAGGCAGTGATGGTATCTTTAACTGCAGGACTAATCACAATATTAAGACCTGTAAGTTCACCTATAAGCATTAAAACATTCTTAATATCTGAATCTTCCATATTGATCGACATTTTTTGATCCAAGTTATAGGTATTGTTGTCAGCATTGATTGTAGTGACATTCAAGGCTTCTTCTCTCTGAGAAAAAAGAACTGAAATAAATATCAGAAACCAGTAAAAGAGTTTTTTCATCGTTTTATTTCCCCACACCTTTCATTACTCTGGTATCACCTAGCAAAAATATGACTCGGTCATCGTAAATATCTTCAATGAGATACCTATCGATTCTGTCACCAATTCCATACCTTTTCCCATTAATGATAACAAAAACATTTGATCCTAATTTCGCAACAGATTCAATTTTCAACATTTCAAAATCAGCCATTCTTGGCTGCTCTGTTTCTAACTGGCGGTTATTTAATATCTCAGGCTCTGTACCCATATTGGTTTGTTTTTGTTTGATAAATGGGTTTCTGTTCCAGCTAGACATTTCAAGTATTTCTTCTGGTATTGGCAAAAATTCACCATATGTTTCTGAACTAGGTTGATTTTTATCCGATGCATCTTCAATAATCTTTTTTTGACGAGTAATCTTTGACCTATAAGACTGGCGTTTTGAAGACACAGCACTTTTTTTATTCCGAACTGAGGGCTTAGGACGTTCATTATTTCTGTTGACATAGTCAGTAACCGCAACAATAATAGAGACAATAAGTCCAAAAGATAGTATTTTTAATCTAGTTGTCATTTATCAACTGCCTTAAGAGTCATGGATGTTTGAAAATATGAATAAAGTACAAAATTTACAGTTTGACGCTCCGTCCATCCTTTTTCAATAATATTTAAGTTACTGACAGCTAGTCTATCTTCATGAGCGCGAAACTTTTCTAGTAAAACTCCAAAATCTTGGAACGTACAAATAATTTCAATATCAATTGGGAATTTAGAGATCTTCAACTCTTCTTCTGTATCTGGAATGAATATAATTTTTTCATCAATAGCAAATTCTGATGGATTCCAAACCGTTACAGGGATTTCTGAGTTTTTGATGATTCCAAAAATAACGTTATTAATCCTTTTTCGCTCAGAAATATCTGGGATTTTACTGATCAACAGTTCAAATCTATCGTTACTATTAACCCACTTAGATTTTACATTATCTAGCTGGGACAATATATCCATGGCTTTATTAGACTTTGATAGTTGAGACTGAAGCTGAGAACTTAATTTTTCATTCGTATCTTTATACTTCCCATAAATGAGTACATACCAACCTGCTGAAATTGCCATAACAACAACAAGAATGGTTGCAAATAAATTGGTTTGATTTTTAAGTAGCTTATTCATTAAAACACGCACTTTAGATCAAATTGAATGTTGTTTGGCCCAAGATCACTTTCACTATTCTTTTCAACCACTTCAACTGAAGAAAAAAGCTCAGACCCTTCCACTATTTGGATAAAATTATTAAAGTACCTGTCTTTTAATGCTGGATTTGCCTCAAGATTTCCCACCATCCTTACGATCCTCTTGTTTTCATCTTCCATTTCAATGAAAGATTGAAGTGCTCTTCCTTGCATCCTTAGAAGTTCTTTTTCCCAGCCTTGCTGAAAACTCATTTTTTCTAAGGTTATTTCTGCTGGTAATCGATTACTTAAAAAACGAGTGATTGCAATTACCCTATCAAAGTACTCCATATCGTATTCAAGAATTTCAATTTGATTATCAACATTTTGGTTATTTTGAATCATAAGAGAATATTCATCTTCAACAGTATCAAGCTTTTTCGCTCCAACCTGGGCGGGAATTAAATCGAGTTCAATTTGTTTGTTTGTACTTACCAAATCAAGCGTTTTATATCCAAAGAAAAATCCCAACAATACTGCTGCAATAGAAACAAATCGAGTA
>JAYNUL010000004.1:0-2796 GCA_038281125.1 Fidelibacterota bacterium
CTATGGAATGCCTGCCGGTTCATTGAAATGAATGTTGACAAAGAATATAATAGAGATATAGAGTTTGATAATCTAGAGTTGGATCTTTCTGATAAATGGATTCTAAGCAGGCTAACAAAAATGGTGAAAGATTATAACCTTCAATTAGAAAGGTTCCATTTTAATGAGGCTGCAAAGATACTCTATGAATTTACTTGGAATGATTTTTGTGATTGGTACGTTGAAATTGCAAAAATAAGATTCTATGGAGAAGATGAGTCCAAATCTAATATTGTAAAATATATTTCTCTTAAATGCATAAGAACAGTACTCACTCTCCTACATCCATTTGCACCATTTATAACGGAAGAACTTTGGAAACACTTTAGCCTTCAAGGGGCATCTGATTTGATCGTTTCATCCTGGATTTATAAAGAAAGTATGACTGATTCCATTGCTGAAGAAGATATGCTCTTTCTAAAAGAATTGATAACCTCTATCCGGTCAATACGTAGTCGTATGAATATATCTCCAGGTAAACGCTCTAATCTTTTTGTAAGGTGCACGATGCAACAATCAGAATTTTTTAACCTCCATGAAGATTTAGTGAAATCACTTGCTAAAGTTGAAAATATTTCATCAGGAACGGACATTGTCAAACCAAAACAATCAGCTACATCAGTTGTTAATGGGATGGAGATATACATTCCACTACAAGGATTAGTAGATTTAGAAGAAGAAAAACGAAGAATGACAAAACGTATTTCAGAAATTGATCGATTACTTGGTGCTATTAATTCCAAGCTATCTAATGAAAACTTTTTAAATAGAGCGCCTGAGAATGTTATAGATAAAGAAAAATTGAATCTCGAAAAATTAAATGAAGAACTGGAAAAAATAACCTCAAACTTGGACATGCTTAAATGACAAAAGCTCTATACCTGCTACTCGTTAGCTCAATGTTAATCTCCAAATCCTCTGATGCGACTCTTACTGTTTATAAAGATGGGACTGCCCTTGTCAAGCAGCCAGTTACCTGGACGATTCCAGCAGGGAAAAGTTATGTTACCTGGAGCGGGCTACCAAACGGAGTTCATAAAGATACACCATTTCTCAATCTTGATGGAGTTGATATTTTATCACAACGATTTAATGATAATATCTTTTCCGGTGCAGATTATTTCAGTTCACTACGGGGGGAGCAAATTCAGGTAAAACCAAAAGATGGTAAATTGGTAAAAGGTACTCTTCTAGAAATAAACTCTAGTTCTGTTACCATTGCACATCAGTCTGGTGTTATCACTTTTAACAGAGGAGAACTAGAATATATTGGGAATAAAAACAAAGATCTTCTTGAGCCATTTTTCCATCCCTATTTATCTTGGAATATAAAATCCAAGTCTAATAAAAAAGTTGAAGGGGAATTAGTCTATAAGACAAATAATTTTGTATGGAATACCGTTTATAGGCTGAAAATGATCAACGAAGAAAAGGGCGAGCTTATTGCTGAGGCTGTCATATCAAATAGTTCCAACATGGACTTCAAAAATTCCAATCTTCAGTTAGTAGAAGGGAATTTAAATAAAGCGAGAATTAAGGAACCGCCAAGACCAGAGCGTATGAGCAGAGCCTTATCCATGCAAACAAATGAGAATATGTCTATGATGGCTAAAGATGAATTAGGTGATTACCATATTTACTCACTAAACGAAACTCATGATCTTGGTGCAAAAGAAAACATTACAGTTAGAATGTATGGACCATTAGATGTTGGATATGAAAAGAAGTATGTATTTGAAAATACAGAGCGTCGCCAAAAAGAAGAGCCTTTAGAAGTGCAGCTTACAATGGATAATACAGAGTCAAATGGACTTGGGATTTCTCTTCCTGGGGGAAAGGTAGAAATGTATTCGTATAAAAAATCCAATACTTTAGAGTATATAGGTGCTGATAAAATGGGTCAGGTTCCCAAAGGTCAATCAACAACTCTAACCTCTGGTCGGGCTTTTGATGTAATTGGAAATCGTAAGGTTCTAAATTATGATCGTCAGCGAAAAAGCGAGGAGGCTGTTATTGAGATAAAAGTATCCAACGCACGGAATGAGAAAGTTGACGTCCTACTTGTTGAGCATATCAATGGAGATTGGATTATCAAAGATGAGTCCATTGATTATCAGAAAAAAGATGCTTCCACTGTTCATTTTCCGCTATCTCTAAATGCCGGTGAAACAAAAAGTGTATACTACACCTATCGCAAAGAGTGGAAATAAGACTCTGAAAGGTTGATCCTTGAATCTTAATGATTCCATCTCCGTTGTTTTAGGAGTTGGTCCCCAAAGAGTAAAAGTATTAAATGGTCTAGGGGTTGAGAACATCAAGGATATGTTATACTATTTCCCAAGACGATATCTTGATCGCACGACTCTCACACCGATAAAAGATCTTAAAAAAGGCGATCAGGTAACCCTTATCTCTAAGGTAGAGACACTTGGAGAAAGGAGGATACGTCGTGGTACAATGTTTCAGATTATTGCTTCAGATGGGACGGGATTATTAACTCTTAATTGGTTTAATGGTGTTCGCTATGTTAAGAACCTTTTTAAAGTAGGCGATAAATTAGCTATCAGTGGCAAGGTTGAATGGTATAACGGTTTTTCTATTACACATCCAGAAATAGAGAAGTTAAGAGATGATGAAGATCCCTTAAAAACTGGGAAAGTGGTACCTATTTATCCGTTAACGCAGGAACTAAGATCAGTAGGCTTAGATCAAAGAGGCATCAGGAAGATATTGGGGATCATAGTTTCTGAATTAAAT
>JAYNUL010000004.1:2896-8006 GCA_038281125.1 Fidelibacterota bacterium
ACAACCCTCATTCAATGGCAATGACCGCAACTCCTATTCCAAGAACTCTAGCTATTACCTATCATGGAGATATGGATATTTCTGTGATTGATGAATTGCCATCAATGCGTATTCCGGTCACCACTAAAGTGATCAACCCGGAAAGATTAAATAACGTTTATAAATTCATTAGAGATGAAGTCCAGAAAGGAAGACAATGTATTGTTGTATACCCCTTGGTCGAAGAATCAGAGAAATCTGACCTTGCCGCGGCTGTCGAAGCGCATGATGAATTGTCAAGAATTCAGTTCTCAAATCTTAGTGTAGGTCTAGTCCACGGTAGAATGATGGCAGAAGAAAAAGATGAAGTAATTAAAAAGTTTGAGAAAAATGAAATTAACATACTAGTGTCTACCACTGTTATTGAGGTTGGGATAGATATACCAAATGCAACAGTGATGCTGGTTGAGCATGCAGAAAGATTTGGCCTTACGCAGTTGCACCAGCTCAGAGGTCGAGTAGGTAGGGGGGCTAACAAAAGCTACTGTATACTTGTTAGAAGAGGTTTTACTGAGACCTCAAAAAATAGACTATCTATAATGGAAAATACAAATGACGGATTTGTTATCGCAGACGAAGATTTAAAGTTAAGAGGGCCTGGTGAGTTTTTTGGTTTAAGACAGTCTGGTTTTTTTCAATTTAAAATTGCTGACATGGTCCAAGATGGGCCTTTGCTTCGGCAAGCTCGTTCCTCTGCTTTCAATTTAATTGATAACGATCAGAGCTTAGAGCTTGAGGTGAATAAGAGGCTAAAAGAATGGTTTATTACCGATTATGCTAGCTACTTAGGCAATATAAAACTATCTTGATGAAACATTTCGTATCTTCCAAGGGAGAATTAAATTCCCCGACTTTAATTTATTATTAAAATATCTTATTGGAGATAAAATGGGGCAAGAAAGCCTAAAAAAAGAAGAGCGTCTATTTTTATACCTCGTGAATACTTTTAAAACAAGTGCTATGGTAGCGCTTGGAAAAATGGAAAACCCAATGACAAATGAAATTCAGATTAATCTAGAACAAGCATCATATTACGTAGACCTGTTAGATATGTTGCAATCAAAGGCAAAGGGCAACATGTCGCAATATGAGGAACAAATGTTAATCAATACAGTTAGTGAGCTAAAGATGGAAATAATTAAACAGAAACCTTTGCAAAAGGTTGATGATCAAAAGAGTGAAAACCTAACTGATGATCTGTTGGGAGAAGAATAATGATTCACCCTAAATACATTCGCACAAATCGTCTGATTGCGCTGTCCGTACTTGTCCTATCTTTTTTAGTTTATTATGATACAATGGCTCCTTCCGTATCGTACTGGGACTGTGGAGAATTCATTGCTGTTTCTTATACACTTGGTGTACCACATCCTCCGGGTAGCCCACTCTTCCTCCTCCTTGGAAGAATAGCATCTTTACTACCTTTTAGTGAAGATATTGCATTTAGAGTAAATCTTCTTTCACCTTTATCAAGTGCTTTTGCAGTATTTTTTCTTTACTTAATCATTGTCCAAGTTGTTAACCACTGGAGAGGTAAAGTAAACACAAACAGGGAAGCGTTGATTTCCTTTGGTGCTGGGATTGTTGGTTCTCTTACATTTGCGTTTACAGATAGTCACTGGTTTAATGCTGTAGAGGCAGAGGTATATGCATTTAGCACGTTCTTTACAGCAATTGTTGTCTGGCTTATTCTTAAATGGAGTGAAAAAGCAGATGAAGAGGGACATGAGAGATACGTTTTAATCATTGCCTATATGATTGGCCTTGCAACGGGGCTACACCTATTAAATTTATTGACTCTGCCTTTTGTTGCACTGGTAATCTATTTTAGGAAGTACAAGTTTGAATGGAAATCTTTTGGGATTACCATGGTAATAACCGCTGTTGTCTTTTTTATTATCCACAATGTCATTATCAAAGGAATGCCAAAAATAGCAGACGCAATAGGAGTTTTTTCAACAGGGCTCTTAATCATTGCAGTTTTTGGGGCGATGGTGTGGGCAGTATTAAATCAGAAAAAGCTTATGTCAGTAGCGCTTACTTCAATGGTTTTAGTACTTATTGGGTATTCTACCTACGCACTAATATTCATTCGTTCGAATCAAAACCCAGGAATAGATGAGAATGATCCTGAAACGGTCGAAGCATTTATTTCATACCTAGAGCGAGAACAATATGGTGACGTTGGCATATTGCCAAGAAGGTTTAATGGAGTTCCTCCTATCCATGAGGTGGTTGGTTACCCAGAGGGCCCAGGAAGATCTTTTTCTTCATCTCAAAAAAGAACTTATAGTCGACACGAGTCATCAAAGCAGTGGGATTATTTCTGGGATTACCAAATAAGAAAAATGTATAATAGATATTTTTTATGGCAGTTTGCAGGAAGAGGGCCAGCAAGTGAACCTGGTGTTATCAGGATGGGTGCTAAAAATAATGAGGATGGGGTTGATCTGTCTCAATTTGGTTTACCAATTGCATTCCTTTTAGGGATTCTTGGAATGTTTTATCATGCATATAAGGACGAGAGGATGGCCTTTTCAATCATGTCACTTTTCATAATGACCGGATATGCTATCATTATTTATGTCAACCAGGATGATCCTCAGCCTAGAGAAAGAGACTACTCATATGTAGGTAGCTTTTTTGCATTCTCGGTGTGGATTGGTGTCGGGACTGCTGCCATTAGTGAATGGATATCAAAAAATGTGAAAGATTCAGATCTAAGTAAGAGGTTAATTGTAATTGCCCTAATAATGCAGATCATTTTTGTTCCAACTGTTATGGCAAGAGCAAATTATCACTCACACGATCGTTCTGGGAATTTCGTTGCCTGGGATTATAGTTATAATCTGCTTCAATCTTGTGAGCCTAATGGGATTATATTTACAAATGGAGATAATGACACCTTCCCACTATGGTATTTACAGGAAGTTGAGAGCGTAAGAACTGATGTGGCAGTTGTGAATCTCAGTCTTTTAAATACTCCTTGGTACATCAAGCAATGGAGAGATAAACGCCCTAAAGAAACCCAGTTCATAACACTAAGTGATAGAAAAATTGATCAATTAACCTCCAGCCTCCAACGTTGGGAGAAACAGAAGGTAAGAGTTCCAGTTTATGATGATCCAAAAAACAAGAAAGGATATATTGAATGGGAAATGAGACCAACTTATCAGGGCCAGGCTCTTCGGGTGCAAGACATGATGATTATGAGGATCATTAATGATGCTGCCTGGAGAGTTCCAATATATTTTGCGGTTACGGTTTCTCAACAGAACCGAATAGGGCTCGATAATTTTTTAGACATGCAGGGTCTAACCTTTCAATTAAAAAGCCACAGGACCTCCCCAGTTGATACTGAAAAAATGTATGAGAACTTGATGATGGATGTAGGTCCAAAAGAATGGTCTACAAACTTTAACCACAATGAATTTTATTCTTCTATGACTGAGTCTTTACAATCTGGTAACAATATAAAAAACTTAGAAAATGAATATAGTCAAGGTTGGTCTAAAAACTATCAGCCTGGCTACATGTTTAGAAATTTAGGGAATGAATCTATATACTTTAATAAGCAAACTAAGCGCTTATTGCAAAATTATAGAAGTGCTTATGTGCAACTGGCATTTACATATTATGTAGATTATCAGAATCAATTAAAAAAGAAAAATACCTCTGAAAAAAGGTTGGCCGAGTTAAAAGATAAGATAATTCGAACTCTTCACAAAATGAGTGAGAAAATACCAGAAAACACAATTCCAATAATATCCGAGGACTTGCATTACCAAGTAGCTAGAATATATGGTGACCTTGGTGAGGTTGAGTCAATGAAGCAAATAATGCAGACTCTATTAGATAGAGAAGGCGGTAAACCCCTTAATCGTGTCGATTATGCTAATACATTTTATCGAGAATTAAATGATGGCGATAGGGCGATCGAAATCCTTGAAAAAATGAGGACGGATTTTTTACAGATGGAGTCAATGGTAAAAGTTCAAGGGTTCAGTAGAAAAACAATGAACAGAGGAAAATGGAATAGATGGGAAAAAGCATACCCAGAAATAATTTCATCATTGGTATATATCTATAGAGAGACGAATAAATTAGATGAAGCAGAAATCATACTATCAGATTGGGTAAACAGAAATCCAACTGATGATAACGCCAAAAAGATCTTGGATGAGGTTCGCTCTGGCGGATAACATATAAAGGTCTCTATGACCAATGATTCACCCAAAGTTTCAGTAATTATTCCACACTGGAATGGTATCGAAATAATTTCAGAGTGCTTAGATTCATTGGCCAAAACTCAATTTGATTCCTATGAGGTGATAGTTTCAGATAATGCCTCAATAGATGGCAGCCAAAAATGGCTTAAAGAGAATCACCCTGAAGTTCGTTTATTAGAAAACTCGAAAAATTATGGCTATGCAGGTGGTTGTAACAGAGGGTCAGAAATCGCAAGAGGCACCTTCCTCCTATTTTTAAACAATGACACAATTCAGGATTTAAGTTGGTTAGAACATTTGGTAAAACGTATTGAAATCAATAATGAGATTGCTGCTGTACAGCCTAAAATCTTAAACTATTTTGATAATGAAATTTTTGATTATGCAGGTGGTTCCGGAGGGCATATGGATTTACTTTGTTATCCTTTTGCTAGAGGGCGGTTGTTTTTAGAGCAGGAAAAAGATAAAGGGCAATATGACAATGCTGCGCAATGTTTTTGGACATCCGGTACTGCAATGCTCGTTAGAAAAGAACTATTTATACAGGCAGGAAAATTTGATGAGGTCTTCTTTTCTCACATGGAGGAAATAGATCTTTGTTGGCGTTTCCATGCAATGGGATATCAGACATGGGCAGAGCCTCTTTCTACTGTCTACCACAAAAATGCAGTTTCACTACCAATGCATAGTCACAGGAAATATTATTTAAATCATAGAAATAGTTTGCTAATGCTATTTTCAAACTACTCTGTTTTAAATACGTTTTACATTGGCACAATAAGAATTATGCTTGAGTTCATTGCTGTTGTATACGCTATTTTTAAACTTAATTTAAATCACGC
>JAYNUL010000004.1:8106-12955 GCA_038281125.1 Fidelibacterota bacterium
TTTAAAAAGTATTGGGTATGATTATCGCGTCCAATTTCTCTGTATGACTGGTCCAAGCCATCAATTACTGAACTCATTTCTTCTAATACAAAATCCATTTGACCATCTTTAAACAGATCCATTGCCATATACCAAGCTAGTCGTGTTTTTCTAAGGCCACTATTTCTGTTGAGATTGTCCACCAAGGTTGTTCTAAACCCCCATCCTTTTTTATAATCAGATGAAGAACCTCTTAGTGCTATATCTCTAGCAATTTCAAGAGAACTGTTCCCACCATTAAATTCATATGTATCTATCTCTCCTGCTAAAATTAGATTCCCGTAGTATGCTAAAAATCCTGTTAAGGGTTCGAATAAAACAGGGTCATAATAAAGACTGCTTCCTGAGTTATAATAAAATTGAACGCTTTTATCAAAGTATCTTAGGTCGCCACCATTAGAAAACAGAGCTTGGCAGTTATAAATTGACTCATTCCCTTTTTCTGTTACGCCTTCAAATATAATTTGTACATATAATGGTATTGATAGATCACCATAGTTATCATCCCAACTTGTATTGATGAAAAACCTTTTAATGTCACTAGATAGGTTGACTACTTCTTGCCGTTCTTCGCTTCTAAGTAATCGGTCATCAAGCGTTACATCCACTGATGAAAATTGTGCAAATATTGCACTTGTGTAAAATAAAACTATGTAAAGAGAGTATATGGTTCTATTGGCCACAACTAGAAATTGATAAAAATGCTTTTTATCTACAAGCTGTTTGTATTCGAGCAAACAAGGTAATTTATGCTATGGCAAATATTAAAGATTTGTTAAAGACACCCCAATATGAATCGGTAAGGTCTATTCTTAATATTGCAGGATCATTAGGTGAACAAGAGGGGAAGGAGATTTATGTTGTAGGTGGTTTTGTAAGAGATCTTCTAATGGGTAAACCAATAAATGATATTGATATAATGACCGTTGGCGAAGGTATACCATTTGCTGAAAGGTTATCTAATAAATTGGGAAGAAAAAAAGTAGTCCCATTTGAAAAGTTTGGTACAGCACTTATACCTGGAGGAGAAATCCAAATAGAGGTAGCAACCGCCAGAAAAGAGAATTATAATAATGATTCTAGAAAGCCATCAAAAGTAGTTTACACTGATTTGAAAGGAGACCTCCTTAGAAGAGATTTTACTATAAATGCAATGGCAATGGATATTCGGCCATCCTCTTTTGGAGCTCTGACTGATCCATATGGTGGAATAACACATATTCAAAAAAAAGTAATACAAACGCCACTTGATCCAGATGAAACATTTTCTGAAGACCCTCTAAGAATGATGAGAGCAGCATACTTTGCATCAAAGTTAGGTTTTAAGATTGAAGAAAAATGTCGTAGATCAATAAAAAAACAATCATCAAGAATAGATATTGTTTCGAAAGAAAGGATTCGAGATGAGTTTATCAAAATCTTGCGCACAGAAAAACCATCAATTGGTTTGGTCATTCTACAAAAAACAGGTTTAATGGGAATAATATTCCCTGAGATTCATGTAATGTATGGGATGGATCAAACGAAAGAGTGGCATCATAAAGATATTTTTGCACACACAATGCAGGTTGTAGATAATTCAGCAAAATTATCAGACAAGATGGAACTTAGATTTGCTGCTTTAGTTCATGACATTGCAAAACCAATTACAAGAAGAATAGACAAGAAGAAAGGATATACTTTCCACGGTCATGATGCAATTGGTGAAAAAATGATTGATATCGTTGCAAAAAGGATGAAGCTACCTAATGATTTAAGAGATTATTTAAAGAAATTGACTCTGTTACACCTTCGCCCAATAGCACTAGTTAAAGATGTGGTGACAGATTCAGCTGTGCGAAGATTAATGGTAGCTGCTGGTGAAACCCTGGATGATCTAATGACCCTATGTCGAGCAGATATAACTACAAAAAACCCGAATAGGGTTAAACGATATCTTAAAAACTTTGAAAAAGTAGAAAAAAAGATGGCTAATGTCATTGAAAAAGACAAAGTAGTTGCCTTTCAGTCACCAGTCAGGGGGCAAGAAATAATGGATGTTTGTGGTTTAAATGAAGGTAGGGAGATAGGGGTAATTAAAAAAGCAATTGAAGAAGCAATATTGGAAGGAATAATTGAGAACACACATAGTGACGCCTTAGAATACTTAAACAAAATAAAAGATGATTATCTGAAATAAGAGTGATTGCATTTCATATAAACGATCTTTCTAACAAGATCAGCAAGTTAATTTTAGAAAGTTTAAATTTCAGATCTTATAATGAATACAATCTCTATTTTTAAATATATATTTTTAATTTTAAACATACTGAATGCACAAGTCTACACACTCGAAGATTGTATTCAGATATCAATTGATGAAAAAAAGACAGTTTTATCTGCAGATATTGGTGTGGTTTCCGCATCTAAAGGGTTAAAAGCTTCATACAGTGGTGTTCTACCATCAATTCAAGCAACAGGAACAAGTGGAGTTAATTATTTTCCTTCACAGGAAAGCATAAATATTAACTTTGAAGAATTAAAATTTGATACAATAAGAACAAACCATTTTAATACATTTTCTGCAGGAGTAGCTATTAATCAGGTGATTTACGACGGTGGTCGTTCTTTGAATCAAATTAAACAAGCAAAAACAAATCTAGATATTGCTAAAAACAATCAAAGATCAATAAAAACACAGGTTATTGAGAAAGTTATTCGTTCATACTATGGCTTACTTCAGGCTCAAAAACTACTGGATGTTTCAGGAAAAAACTTAGAGATGTCAGTACAGCAGGTTTCGCTTGTAAAAAAGCAATTTGATCTTGGTGTAGTTAAAAGAACAGACTTGTTAAAGGCTGAAGTCGCTCAAGGACAGGCGCGTGTAGATATGTTGAATAAAAAAACAAACCTTCAAAATTCAAGAAGAATATTATTTAATGATATGGGGTTGCAAGATTTTGGGCAAGAGATTACTGCGATAGAAAAAGATTGGCAAGCTCCTCAAATACCATCCAGTGCAGAATTATTAAGAACTTTAAAAAGTGAAAACCCAAATCTATTAATATCGAAATCACGAATTAACCTTGGAGATCTTTCATATCGACTTACAAGAGGACTAAGACTTCCATCATTTAACACATACATAAATTATTCTGCAAATGGGCAGACTAGTAATGAACTTGTAGATGCCTTTAAAGACGATTGGAACCTTGGAGTAAATTTCTCAGTAAGCATTCCAATTTATGTTGGTAACTCTTTATCGCTTCAGCAGCAACAAGCAAGACTATCGCAACAACAGGCTGAATATTCATATACCCTACTTTTAAATGATCTTCGTGTCCAGGCAGAACTAATTCGAGAAACCCTCAGTAACTATGCTGAAATTATTCCACTAAACCAATCAGTGGTTGCATCTGCAGAAGAAGATCTAAAACTTGTTAGAGAGAGATATAGTTTGGGCTCTGCCACCATTCTCGAAGTCCTTGATGCTCAGGTATCCCTTATGCGTTCAAATTCTAATTTAATTAATATTATTCATGATGCTAGAGTACAAGAAGCCAGTCTGAAAGCAGTCCTCGGCACTCTAGATCTTGAATATCAACCAAAAGAGAAATAAGATGTTAAATATATTAAAAAAGAAAAAAGTTTGGATACCCTTGTTTACTCTTTTTATAATTATAATGGGTTACTTTATTTCAGGTTCTTCAGATGAAAAAGAATTAAGGGTAGAGGTTGAGTTAGTCCAATCAAGAGAAATTGTTCAAAAAGTAAATGCTAGTGGGAAAATTCAGCCTGAAGAGGCGGTTCAGATTACTTCCACAATCACTGGATGGATAACTCAGATCACTGTTATGGAGGGAGACACTGTCGAGCCTGGTCAGCATTTGATAAGTATTGATGAAAAACAAATTCGACCTCGATACAATAATGCTCTTTCACAGGTTAAATCTTCTGAGGCTAATCTGCGAAAGGTTCAATCTCAAATGGATAGAACTAAATCTTTATTCTCACAAAACTTAATCTCAAAACAAGAGCTTGAACAGGTTGATGCTTCCTATCAGATTGCCTTGAGCCAATCGGAGCAAGCAAATGCAAATCTGTTGTCTGCGGAAGACGAATTATCAAAGACACGTCTCACGGCTCCAAAATATGGTATTGTAACTAGTATTACCAAGGAGGAAGGTGAGATGGCAGTCGGAGGGATGTTTAATCCTGGAGTCTTGATGACCGTGGCAGACTTGAGCAGAATGGAAGTAGAGGTTGATGTAAATGAGAATGATGTTGTTATGATTGAAATAGGTGACACCTCTGAAATCGAAATTGATGCCTACCCCGACACTGTATTTTATGGAGTAGTAAGTGAAATTGCTCACACTGCCCAATCGGCTAATATGGGCGTACAGAATCAAGTAACCAATTTCAAAGTAAAAGTTAGGATGATCTCTGTTCCTGATAAAATTAGACCGGGGATGAGTAGTACTGTAAACATTATTACCGAAACTCTTGTAGATGTTACATCAATACCAATACAATCGCTTACATCTAGACCAGAGAATTACGCTGAAAGGATTAAAAATGAAAAGAGTGAGAACAAGTGGAAAGATGATAGTGATGAAGAGTGGTCCTTTAGCAAGGTAAAACCTATTGATGTTGTATTTATTTTAGAAAATGAGTTTGGAGATGAGAAAGCGCCAAATGATAAAAAGTTTGCTATTGTAAGGCCTGTTGATGTGGGAGTATCAAGCGAGAATTATTACTCAGTGAATTCAGGATTAAATTTAGGTGAGATGATTGTAATTGGTGGATATCGTGTTCTGAGTAAAGAGCT
>JAYNUL010000004.1:13055-37753 GCA_038281125.1 Fidelibacterota bacterium
ATGGCATTAATATCTCTAAAAAAAATTTATAAAATATATAATGTTGGTGGGGAAGAAGTTCGTGCTTTAGATGGAATTGATCTGGATATTCAAGAAAATGATTATTTAGCAATTATGGGACCCTCAGGGTCGGGTAAATCAACTTTGATGAATATGATTGGTTGCCTTGACACTCCAACATCAGGGCTATATGAGTTTGAAGGTGAAATGGTACAGATAATGGATGACTCCCAATTGGCTTCAATAAGGAACCGAAAGATTGGTTTTGTTTTCCAGACTTTTAACCTGCTTCCAAAAGCTACCGCACAACACAATGTTGAGATTCCACTTGTATATGCAAACATTCGTAAGAGTCAACGAATTGAAATGGCATCCAAAGCGCTTGAGAGTGTTGGTCTTTCAGACAGAGCACACCATAGGCCTAATGAATTATCTGGAGGGCAGAGACAGCGAGTTGCCATAGCAAGGGCTTTAGTAAATGACCCATCTATCATACTTGCAGATGAACCAACTGGCAATCTTGATTCTAAGAGTGGACATGAGATCATGAATATTTTGGATGAATTACATAATAGAGGGAATACTATCATCCTTGTAACCCATGAGGACGATATTGCACAGCATGCTCGTCGTGTCATCCGTTTATTTGATGGTAAGATAACTGAAGATGTAGAATTGAAGTCCTCATGATATTACTTTTCTTAGAGAATTTCAAAATTTCTTTGTCCGCGGTTTTTGCCAATAAAATACGTTCCATTTTGACTGCCCTTGGAATTATCATTGGAATCTTGTCCGTTACGCTAATGGGAACACTTATATCAGGACTTGATAGGTCATTTGAAAGTAGTATGTCTTGGTTAGGTAAAGATATTTTATACGTTAGCCGCTATGAATGGTTTAGTGATATGGATTGGTGGGAGGTAAGAAATCGACCAAAGATGTTGCCTGAATATGTTGGAAAGATTAAAGAGAGGTCAAACTATGCTATGGCTGTTGCGCCAGTAATGCAGCGAGGAGCTTCATTATCATATAAGGATAAAGAAACGCGTACAGAGATATTTGGAACCAATGAAGAATATATGGCTACTATTAGTACTGATATTGAACATGGTAGATTCTTTACAAGGAATGAAGATCGCTCAGGATCTAGGGTTGTTGTTATCGGTAACGGTATAAGCGAAGCTTTTTTTGGTGATCAAGATCCCATTGGGCAATATATAAAAATTGATAAAATGAAATTCAGAGTGATAGGGGTTCTCGAGAAGCAAGGAAAGTTCTTGGGACTTTTTAGTGTTGACAAGCAAGCCATATTACCATTTGGCGCATACAAAAGAATTTTTTCAAGAAGGGGCTGGATGAGACTGAGTGTAAAGGTCCCACCTGATAAATTAGAAGAAGGCTTTGATGAGATTACTTCCGTGATGCGCCATATTAGAGGACTTAGACCAAATGAAAAAAATGATTTTGCAATTAATCAGACAAAGGCATTTGAGAAACAATATACCACTTTGAAAATTGCAATTGGGGGCACGGGTTTATTTATTACCTTATTATCCTTAGTAGTTGGAGGGATTGGAATTATGAACATCATGTTTGTCTCTGTAAAAGAGCGAACCAGGGAGATTGGGGTCAGAAAGGCTATTGGTGCTACCAGTGCAATGATCATGGGGCAATTTTTAATGGAGTCGGTTACAATATGCCTTTTTGCGGGATCAATAGGAATTTTTCTTGCTTATATAATTAGTTACTTCATTAATATGTTTTTTCCATCTACCTTGCCTTTTGGATTATCAATTGCTGCAATGTTGATGAGTATGATAGTAGGTGTCGTTTCTGGACTCATTCCATCATACCGTGCGGCAAAACTTGACCCTATTGATTCACTTAGATACGAGTAAAAATGCAATCCAGAAGTATAAAGAGCATATTAAAAGAAAGTTTTTGGATGGCAATTGATTCCATACGGAAAAATAAACTTCGATCATCCTTAACGCTCTTGGGCATTAGCATAGGGGTATTTTCTGTCATTGGTGTTATGACTGCAATCAGGACATTGGAATCATCAGTAGAATCAGGATTAAATGTGTTCGCTACAAACACTTTTGTTATCCAAAAATATCCAGCAATATCTTTTGGTAATGAAAGAAGAAAGCATAGAAATAGAAAAAATATTGACTATTCACAATATGAAAAGTTGAAAAATAGAGCTCAATTGCCAATTCTGGTCAGTGTTTCTGAACGGTCGTCTGTTAGAGATGTTAAATATAAAGATAGAACTGTAAAAAATAGTATTGAGCTCATAGGTGGAGATGAAGGAACTGTAAGATGTTATAATACATACATTGCAGATGGTAGAAACTTTATCAATGAGGATATTCATCACATTAGGAATGTGTGTATTCTTGGGATGGACGTGGTTGACCGGTTGTTTCCCTTTGAAGATCCAATTGGCAAAAGAATACATATCGAAGGACTTGATTATATGGTTATTGGATTAACTGAAAGGCAGGGAGAATTATTTGGAGAGAGCAAAGATAATTTTATTGCGATTCCAATTACTACTTACTTAAAACGATTTTCAGAGAGATGGACAACATTGAGTATCGATGTTGAGTCCAAATCAGAATTAACTTATGAAAAAACCAAAGATGAGGTAATTGGTTTGATGAGGTCTATTCGTAAAGTCCGGCCTGAAGAGGATAATGACTTTGAAATTGTTACAAACACGGAATTAACAGAACAATTTTCAGGCTTTACAAGTGGCATAAAACTATTTGCTTTATTTGTAAGTGTAATTGCTCTGGTTGTTGCTGGAATTGGGATCATGAACATTATGTTAGTATCGGTTACTGAAAGGATAAAAGAGATTGGAATTCGTAAGGCAATAGGCGCAACAAAAAATGATATTTTAACGCAATTCTTAATGGAAGCTATTTTTTTAAGCCAATTTGGTGGAATTGTGGGTATTATAATAGGCATATCAGGTGGCAATCTTGTCTCTCTTTTATTCAAGATTCCTGCAGTCATACCTTTTGACTGGGCTCTGATTGGATTATTGGTTTGCTCTGTTATTGGTATTGGCTTTGGTATTTATCCAGCATGGAGAGCAGCACAGTTAGATCCTATTGAATCTCTTAGGTTCGAATAACTGAAAAATAGATTTTGTAAGATACTGTTCTCAAAACAGCCTTGTAATTAAATTTTAGAAGAATAATCACCCTTATCAATATCTAGTTTAGATGATTAATTAAAATGCATTACAAGTTAAAAAAACCATGAACATTGGCGTTGTTCCAGCTCGATTAAACTCTGTACGCTTACCCCGAAAAATTTTAGCTGATCTTAATGGTAAACCATTGATAGCTCATGTAATGGAAAGAGCTTTAGAAGCAAAAAGTTTAGATAAAGTTATCTTAGCTGTTGATTCAGAGGAAACTATCAAAACCTTAGAACAATATAACTTTGATATGGTTTTAACTTCTTCAGATCATGTGTCAGGTACAGATAGAATTGCTGAGGTTATAGATGAAATACCAGATGCTGAAATAATAATTAATATCCAAGGAGATGAACCTTTAATTGAAGCAGATGTTATCGATTCTCTTGTAGACTCTTTTAATGACTCCACAGTTAATATTGCAACAATTGTTAGTACAAAATTAACAGTGAGTGATCTTTTAAATCCAAATGTAGTAAAAGCAATTGTTAATGAGCATCAAGATGCGATCGAATTCAAAAGAAATATCTTTGATTTAGAAATTGGTGGCGTATATCGCCATGTTGGCATTTATGGATTTAGGCGTGAATCTCTGATTGCCTTTACTAGACTTGATCCCCCTGTTCGAGAAGTAGAATCTAGGCTAGAACAATTAAGGGCATTAGACAATGGAATGCCAATTCGAGCCACGGTTACAAACTATGATAGTCATTCAGTTGATACCCAAGCTGATTTAGATAAAGTGGCTCGGATAATGGATATGTCAGGCGTAGTTTCTGATGGGGATAATCAAAATGAAAAAGTCTAGAGATACTAAATATATTTTTGTTTTAGGCGGTGTTATGTCTGGACTTGGCAAAGGAATAGCAGCCTCTTCAATAGGGTATCTACTCAAACAAGCAGGTGTCAAAGTTACTATTCTTAAGCTTGATCCATATTTAAACGTTGATCCCGGTACTATGAATCCCTATCAGCATGGAGAGGTTTTTGTTTTAGATGATGGCTCTGAAACTGATCTTGATTTAGGCCATTACGAACGATTCATTGATGTTGACATGACAAAGAATAACAATGCGACTGCCGGCCAGATTTATGGGACTGTATTAGATCGAGAAAGAAGAGGAGAATATCTTGGTGAGACGGTGCAAGTTATCCCACATATTACTGATGAGATTAAAAATCGAATCAAAATACTTAATGTACCAAGAAAAAGATATGATGTTGTGATAGTTGAGGTAGGAGGGACTGTCGGTGATATCGAGAGCCTTCCATTTATGGAGGCAATTAGACAGCTTTCATTAGAAGTAGGATATCATAATCATATGATAGTACACGTAACGCTTTTACCATTCGTAAAAGCAAGCGGCGAGTTAAAATCAAAACCTACACAACATTCAGTAATGAAGCTTCGAGAAATAGGCCTTGCTCCAGATATGATATTATGTAGGTCTGAGCACTCGATTGATCAGTCCGTGAGGGAAAAGATTGCATTATTTTGTAATGTCAGAGCAGACCATGTTATTGAAGGGCGAGATGTACCAAGTATCTATGAAGTCCCTCTAGCAATGCATGAACAAAATGCGGGTCACTTAATTAAAGAGCGTTTAAAGATTGAAAAGACACCTAAACTAAATGATCTTGAAAGATTTATTCATAATTATAAAAACCCAAAACATGAAATTACCATTGCGATGTGTGGTAAATATACGGAGCTCATTGACTCATACAAGAGCGTTATGGAAGCTTTTGTACATGCTGGCGTTGAGAATAATTCAAGGGTAAATATTAAGTGGGTTCAAACTGAAAAAGTTAAAAATCAAAAGTCTGCTGATTCTGCTTTTTCAAATGTCCAAGGTATCTTACTTTTGCCTGGGTTCGGATCACGTGGTAGTGAAGGGAAGGTTCTTTCATCTAAATATGCGAGGGAGAATAAAATCCCTTTTTTAGGTATATGTCTTGGATTACAGTGTGCTGTAATTGATTTTGCTAGAAATGTATGTGGCCTTCCAGGAGCAAACTCCATTGAGTTTGATAAGCGTACTAAATATCCGGTTATTGATTTGATGGAATCTCAAAAGGCAATCAAAATTAAAGGTGGTACAATGCGTCTTGGTGCCTATGATTGTGAATTAAAAATAGGGACTAAGGCTTTTGCAGCATATCGAAGAAAGGAAATATCTGAAAGGCATAGACATAGATATGAAGTCAATAATAGGTACAGAAAAAAATTAGAAAATTCAGGGCTCATTTTTTCAGGTATAAATAAAGAACTAAATGTGGTTGAAACGATTGAGTTAAAAAACCATCCCTGGTTTGTAGCTAGCCAGTTTCATCCTGAACTAAAAAGTAGAGTCAATAGAGCTCATCCACTATTTAGAGAATTTGTAAAAGCATCAGTAAAAGAATTAAAATGAAGACAGTTTCAGTAAAAGACGTTTCCTTTGGGCCTAGTGATTTTGGGCTCATTGCTGGTCCATGTGTAATAGAAAGTGAGGATCATGCTATCCACATGGCTGGTTCTATTAAAGAAATCGTTGATGGCTTGAATATAAAAATGATATTCAAAAGTTCTTTTGATAAGGCCAACCGCTCATCAATTACTTCGTTTAGGGGGCTTGGTATTGATGAGGGATTAAAAATACTAGATAAAGTAAAATCAGAAATAGATGTTCCAACTTTAACTGACATCCATTTACCTGATCAAGCTGACCCTGTTTCAGAAGTTGTAGATATAATCCAGATACCTGCATTTTTATGTAGACAGACAGATCTTTTAATAGCTGCTGGCAAAACAAAAAAGCCAGTTAATATAAAAAAAGGACAATTCTTAGCGCCTTGGGATATGAGAAATGTAATAACAAAAATGAAAGAAACTCATTGTGATGATATACTGATTACAGACAGAGGAACACAATTTGGTTACAATAATCTTGTTGCTGATATGCGGTCTATTCCTATAATGCAGGAATTTGGCTACCCTGTAATATTTGATGCTACTCATAGTGCTCAACTTCCGGGAGGAGATGGTAAGACTACTGGAGGGATGAGGTCAGTAATCCCAACCTTGGCAAGGTCTGCAGTTGCCGCAGGTTGCAATGGGATATTTATGGAGGTCCATGATAATATCCATGATGCTAAATCAGATGCCTCTACTCAATGGCCACTAGATCAATTAGAATCAGTTTTATTGTTACTAACAAAAATAAGAGATGCAGTTACTTAATAATGGATATCAAAAATATAAAAATGCTGATTTCCGATGTAGACGGAGTATGGACTGATGGTAGCTTTTACAAAGGGACAGATAATATTGAGCTGAAAAAATTCTCAATATTTGATGGGGTTGGAGTTGCAATGGCCCGTGCCGCAAAAATTAGAGTTGCACTAATTTCAGGAAGATTTTCATCAGCAACAGAGCATAGAGCAAAAGAGTTGGGTATAGAAGATGTCTATAATGGATGCCTAAATAAATTACCTGCATATGAAGAGCTAAAATCAAAATACCAACTTAATGACGACAATATTGCATATATTGGTGATGACCTAATTGATATCCCTGTAATGGATGTTGTAGCATTGCCTATTGCTGTTGCCAATGCAACTCCAGAGGTAAAAAAAATCTCGCTACATGTAACAGAAACAGCGGGGGGAGAGGGAGCATTTCGCGAAGCAATTTCTTGGATTATTTCAGAACAAGGCAGAACTGATGAAGTAATACAGTCTATGAAAGAACGAATATTGAATAGTTAATATCATGAGGCTTATAAATTTTTCTTATTTGATACTTTTATTATCTTGTAGTAACCAACCCATTGAGAATATGCCTTCCAGAGAAGGACTTCCTGATCAGGAGAGTTGGACAGTGAATATCATATTAACTGATCAAGGGAAAATAAGAGCAAAAGTAAAAGCTGGTCATTTAGAAAAGTATAATGAAAGAGAATTTATTTTGCTAGATAGTAGCGTGACGGTTGACTTTTTTGATTCAAATGAGCAACATACTTCTATACTAAACTCCACTAAAGCAGAGGTAAATCAAAGCTCTAATGATATGAGGGCCATTGGAAATGTAGTGGCTGTTTCAGATAGTGGTATCTCTCTTTATTCGGAGACTTTGGTATGGGATTCAAAAAATGAAAAACTGAGGACAAAAGATAGTATAATGATTACCACTCTAGACCAAGACACATTATATGGTATTGGGTTTGAATCTGATTCTGATCTAGAAAATTGGAAAATCATTAACCCTTCGGGTGTTACAGGAAGAGATTTCAAATGAGGAATAAACATACAATCCTTAGCGCAAAAGGTCTACATAAACAATATGGGAAGCGTATGGTTGTGAAAGATGTAGATGTATCGCTAGAGCGTGGTGAGATCGTAGGTCTTTTAGGCCCAAACGGCGCAGGAAAAACAACATCCTTTTATATGATAACCGGAATGATAAAACCTACTAAGGGTAATATATTTTTGGATGACTATGAGATTACAAATGATGCGATGTATAAAAGAGCTCGTAAGGGAATAGGTTATTTAGCTCAGGAGCCATCAATATTTGGTAAGCTAACAGTAGAAGATAATTTGAAGTTAGTTCTAGAACTTCGGAAAGATCTGACTGAAAAAGATCAAAGAGAAAAAATGGAATTACTTTTACAAGATTTATCCGTTTCACATTTAGCTCAAAGTAAGGGTAATACGCTTTCTGGAGGTGAGAGGAGGCGAGTTGAGATTGCTAGGTGCTTATGTATGGATCCAGACTTCATTCTTCTTGATGAACCATTTGCTGGAGTTGATCCAATTGCAGTTGAGGAGATACAGGGGATTGTACACTCTCTGAAACAAAAGAAGATAGGGGTATTGATTACTGACCATAATGTAAGGGAAACTCTATCAATTACTGATCGATCCTATTTATTATTCGATGGCCAAATTTTAAAATCAGGAACCTCTGAATCTTTAGCTAATGATGAAGAGGCAAGGCGATTGTATCTTGGAGAGAAATTTAGGCTTGATTGATGGCTACCAAATTAAAACAGATTCAATCGCTAAAGCAGAAACTCGCACCAAGACAAGTTTTACAGGCGCGCCTCTTGCAACTGAATACCGTAAATCTCGAACAAGCTATAATTGAAGAGTTAGAGCAAAACCCATTATTGGAGCAGGTGGAGACGGAAGAAGTTCAGCCTGATCAAAATTCAGATGAGACTCCTATTGATGAAATTGATGTTTCGATGGAGGATATGTATAGCGATGAGTCCGCCTATTATTTATCTGAGCAAAAAAGTGAAATGCCGCTACCAGATAGGCACACTCTTCTAGAAGATTTAATTGATCAACTTAAAGATCTAAACCTAAATGAGAACGAAAAAGAAATAGCTGAAGAAATTATTTGGAATACAAATGAAAAAGGATACCTAGACACCGATCTAATTTTAATTGCTGACCGCTTTGAATTGTTAGAAAATGAGGTAGAGCCTATTCTGCATAAGGTTCAAAGACTTAATCCTCTGGGGATTGGTTCTAGGTCACTAGAAGAGTGTCTTATGATACAATTAGAGAATGAAAAAGGTTCGTTGTCTCACAAGATAGTGAATAAATATTTTGATGACTTTATGCATAAGCGTTACGAAAAAATTCAAGAAAAACTTAGCTGTACCAAAGATGAATTACATGAGGCAGTTGATCATATTTCTCATTTGAACCCTCATCCAGGAGAAGGCTATCTTGATAGGTTCCAAACAGTTTTTCCTGATGTTATTGTTAGAGAAGATGGTGATGATTGGGTCATTACTACAAATGATGGCGGATTACCTGAATTAAGAATAAGTCAGGCATATGAATCCCAGATGAATGATGATAAACTAAAAAATGATGCAAAAAGATTTATCAAAGATAAAATGGATTTAGCAAACTGGTTTATTGAGGCTATTAATCAGAGACGAGTTACTATGGTAAATGTAATGAGGTTAATTATTAAATTCCAGCCTGAATGGTTTTCAGGAAATATGAATTATTTACGGCCTCTTAAACTTCAAGATATCGCCGATGTAATTAAAATGGATATTTCTACAATCAGTCGCTCAACGCGAGGTAAATACGTAGACACGCCATATGGTATATTTGAGTTAAAACATTTTTTTACTGATTCAATAGAATTAAAAGATGGAAGAATTTTGGGAACATTTGTAATAAAAAAAGCTTTAGAAAAGATAATACATAATGAAGACAAACAATCGCCTTTTAGTGATGACATACTTGTAAATAAATTGGATCAAGAGGGGTACACACTGGCAAGAAGAACTGTTGCAAAATATCGCGACCAAATGGGATACCCAGTCGCAAGATTAAGAAAAGAAATATAGAGGAGTAATTATGGCAGCTCGAAGAATAATAGTTGGGGATCAAGAGGTCGAGATTCCTGAATTTAATTTTAAAATAACACCAGTGCTTATTGGAATTTTAGTTATCTGGCTATTAACAGGTATATATGTTGTTGGTCCAGATGAAGTTGGGGTTGTACGTACTTTTGGAAAATTTACAAGAGTTACGCAATCAGGCTTAAATTGGAAATTTCCCTCACCAATAGAGACGGCTAATACCCCAAAAGTAACTGAGGTGAAAAGAATAGAATTTGGATTTCGTAGTCTAAAAAACGGTCAATATAGAACTGTTGAGAAAGAAAGTTTAATGCTTACTGGAGACGAAAATATTGTCGATGCGGAAATGATTGTTCAATATAAAATCAAAGACCCTGTAAAGTATTTATTCAATATTGTTGAGCCTGAGCTAACTGTCCGTGAGGCAGCAGAGGCTAGTCTAAGAACTGTTGTTGGTAGAAATAAAATTGATGAAACTCTTACTACTGGTAAGTTTACTATTCAAGAGGAAACAAAGGAGCAGGTTCAATCCATTTTAGATAAATATGAATCCGGCATCCACATAGTTGCAGTCCAATTGCAGGATGTCTCTCCTCCAAAGGAGGTCATTGGCGCATTTAAAGATGTTGCATCAGCAAAAGAAGATAAAAACAGAATGATTAATCAAGCAGAGGGATATAGAAACGACGTTATCCCCAAGGCTAGAGGTGAGGCTGAGGCAATGATAAGAGATGCAGAGGGTTTTAAAGAATCAAGAATAAAGCGCGCTGAAGGTGATGCAACAAAGTTTACAACTATTTTGAAAGAATATAAGAAAGCCAAGAGTATTACTGAAAAAAGACTATACCTAGAGACAATGGAAAAAGTACTTCCTGGAATAGATAAAATAATTGTACCAGATAAGGAAAGTGGGAATATGTTAAATCTATTAAACCTGAATCCAAACCAGGTTAAAGGAGAGAAGTAGTCATGAAAAATTTATTACTTATTTTAGTTGGTGCAGCCGTCATATTTGGTTTGTCAACTATTATTATTGTTGACGAAACAGAACAAATTGTCATACTTCAGTTTGGGAAACCCGTCCGTACTTTGAAGGATCCTGGTCTCAATTGGAAATTACCAGCACCATTCCAAACATCGAATTCATTTGAGAAGCGATTATTAGAGTATGATGTTCCTCCAGAAGAGGTGCTAAGCAAAGATAAAAAATCCCTAATTATGGATAATTATGTTCGATGGAGAATAATAGATCCTTTATTATTCCTGCAGACAGTAAAAGCGGTTCCAACAGCAAAAACACGTTTAGATGATATTGTATATTCTGAACTGAGGCAGGAGTTAGGAACGCACGATATGGTGGAGATCATTACAGAAAACAGGGAGCTGATAATGGATAAGGTAACGATTGCAAGTAATGAGGAAACCAGTAAATATGGTATTGAGGTAGTTGACGTACGGATTCGAAGAGTTGATCTTCCAAGAGAAAACGAGGCCTCTATCTATGCAAGAATGGAAGCAGAGCGGAAACGACAAGCTAATAAATTTAGATCTGAAGGTGAAGAAGAGGCTCAAAAAATAAGAGCAGCAACCGATAGAGATAAAACAGTAATCTTAGCTGACGCATATAAAAAGTCACAAGAAATACGTGGTATAGGAGAGGCAAAAGCTCTAGATATTTATGCTTCTTCATTTTCAAAATCACCTGATTTTTATGAGTTCATTCGTACCTTAGAAACCTATGAGAAGGTAATTGATAAAAAAACTACTCTAGTTCTACCGGGCGATTCAAAGTTATTAAAAGAACTAACTCGATAAGATAAGATGACAAAGAATATTCGTTCCACAACCATTATAGGAGTGCGTCATAAAGGAGGGGTTGCTATGGCTGGGGACGGTCAGGTTACCTTTGGCGATATGGCATTTAAGCAAAAAGCCGTCAAGGTACGTGAATTCAAAATTGCTCAAAAAAAAGTTTTAGGAGGTTTTGCAGGCGCGGCAGCAGATGCGCTCACCCTATTTGAAAAATTCGAGCAAAAACTTGAACAATATGAAGGAGACATAACAAGAGCAACCGTTGAACTTGCAAAGGATTGGCGTATGGATAAAATGTTACGTCATTTAGATGCAATGTTAGTTGTCATGAGCGATAAGAATAGCTTTATTATTGCAGGTGATGGTAATGTAATCGAGCCTGATGGGCAGGTTGTTGCAATTGGTTCTGGCGGTGGTTTTGCCCAAGCAGCAGCACTGGCACTAATATCTAAAACAAAATTGTCTGCAAAACAGATTGCTTTTGAATCCCTAAAAATTGCTGCTGATCTTTGTATCTATACCAACGACTCAATTTCTGTTTTGGAAATAAAATGAAACAGCTAACCCCAAAACAAATCGTTAAAGAGCTTAATCGTTATATAATTGGGCAGACCAGTGCAAAAAAGGCGGTTGCAATTGCTTTGAGAAATCGTTGGAGAAGGCAGCAGGTTGAAGGGAAACTGAGAGATGAGATTATGCCGAACAATATAATTATGATTGGGTCAACTGGAGTTGGGAAAACAGAAATTGCAAGAAGGTTGGCAGCTTTAGCAAATGCGCCATTTATCAAAGTAGAAGCAAGCAAGTTTACTGAAGTTGGATATGTTGGTAGAGATGTTGAGTCTATCGTTAGAGATTTGATGGATACTGCTGTTGCATTAGTTGAACGTGAAAAATATCATGATGTAATTGAACTAGCTGAGCACCTTGCAAACGAAAGGATATTAGATATTCTATACCCAGAAGAAAAAAAATCTAACTCTAAGCAAGATGAAAAGTTAAAAGAGCGCCAAGCTAGGACTCGTAACCGTATCAGAAAGAAGTTAGAGGAAGGTGATTTTGAGGAGAAAATTATAGAAGTTGAGGTTTCGGATGAGCCTACAATTGGGATGCAGGTTTTTGGTCCAATGGGCATGGAAGATATAGGCATGAATATCAAGGATATGATCTCAAGTTCATTACCAAAAAATAAAAGATCAAAGAAAATGAAGGTCTCTGAAGCTCGTGAGGTTCTAACAGATAGCGAAGCAATGAAACTAATTGACCAAGATGAAGTAATTCGATTAGCAAAAGAGCGTACGGAAAATAATGGCATTGTATTTTTAGATGAAATTGATAAAGTAGTTGGGAATAATGGAGGGGCAGGCCCAGATGTTAGTCGCGAAGGTGTTCAAAGAGATCTACTTCCAATTGTGGAAGGTAGTAACGTAAGTACAAAATATGGAGTCATTGCAACTGACCATATATTATTTATTGCCGCTGGTGCTTTTCATGTTAGTACACCATCTGATATGATACCTGAGCTCCAAGGACGTTTCCCTATAAGAGTCGAACTTGACAAATTGAGTACTGATGACTTTGTTAAGATTTTAACTCACCCAAGATCTGCATTAATTAAACAATATACCGCGCTTCTAAGTGCTGAAGATGTAGAGTTAGAGTTTAATAATGCAGCTATAAGATCTATTGCGAAAATTGCATCAGACGTTAATTCGAAAATGGAAAACATTGGTGCTCGCCGATTACATACGATAATGACTACTTTACTTGAGAAACCTTTATATGAGCAACCAAAAAGGGGTGAGAAAAAAATCAAGATTACGGCAAAGATAGTAAAAGAATCGTTAGACGACATTTTAGAGGATCAAGATTTAAGTAGATACATATTATAAGGCAATCAAATGGCAAAACACTTTTTACATATTTCAGATTACAGTACCGATCAAATTTGGGAGATTCTTAATCTTTCTAAAGAACTAAAAACTAAATTTCATAACAAAGAAAATTTCAAACCATTTAGAGATAGATCTCTTGCAATGATATTTGCGAAGCCATCTGCTCGCACACGAGTTTCTTTTGAAACAGGTTTTGAATGGATGGGGGGGCATGCACTATTCTTGGGTCCTAATGATATAGGAATAGGAAAAAGAGAAGCAATTAAAGATATATCAAGATTGTTTAGTAGGTATAATGATGTAATTATGGCGCGATTATTTGATCACAATCATATTATTGAACTTGCAGAGTATTCAGATATTCCTGTAATAAATGGATTAACAGACTATAATCATCCTTGTCAAATCATTTGCGATATCTTGACAATATGGGAGCATAAGGGTAGCCTTGATAACTTGAAAATTTGCTACATGGGAGATGGAAATAATATTGTTCACTCTTGGTTACAGCTCGCTTCAAGACTTCCTATGGACTTTGTCTGTTGTGGTCCAGAAGGATTTGAGCCTGATTTGGATACTGTAAAAATGGTAGAAGATTCAGCATCATCGTCGTTTCAATTATCTCATGATCCGATTTCAGCAGTAAGAGATGCTGATGTTATTTACACAGATGTTTGGGCGTCAATGGGACAAAAAGAAGAAGCAACTGAAAGAGAAAAAGTTTTTGCTCCCTATCAGGTCAATAAGGATTTAATTAATAATACTGGGAAAGACACGCTATTCATGCACTGTCTACCAGCTGAAAGAGGTAGAGAAGTTACAGATGAGGTAATGGAATCAAAGAATTCGATTGTATTTGACCAAGCTGAAAATAGAATGCACGCTCAAAATGCAATTATGGTATATCTAACTAATAACCTATCTTAGTCAATCCGCTTTTTCTTAAATATATAATCAGGTAGCTTTTTATTTATTAAGTAATCAGAATATTTAACAGTTATCATTCCTCTAACAATATCCTGGTTCTTTGCTATTTGTTGATCTGCTCCAATCATACTTGGGATATCATCTTTTAACCAATTTGCTAGCTTCATGTCCTTGATAAAATATTCAACTGTTGATGTTGAAGGCAGATAGTATTCATTTTCATATAATTCATAATAATTATTTATCTGGAATAGTTTCAAAGTATCTATTCTGCTTGTAACAGAATTGATGAGCCATTTGGAAGTGTCTACTACAACATCTACAATTGGATTGAATGATAATTTAGCATACTCGTTTGGGAATTTCGCCTTAAGACTGTCCATAATAAGGGTTCCACTAATCATTATCTGATTATTTCCAATTTTAATCTTATCTTGATTTATAATCAGGTCTTTTAAATTATCAAAATTGTCTTTAGGGCTTGTGAAAAGTCCTGTATTAGGTAAAACACCAAACCCTTTTGTAGTGGCTTTAAATTTATTTGGTCTCTTATAATATGCGCGATACTCCTTTTTTGGCATTCTCAGACCTGGAACATCTAGGCTTACGGTCATTTTGGCTTGGAAATCAGAGACCTTCTCAAATTCCTCATTAGCTTTTAAAACTATTTCATCTATTGAAAGATTAGTAGAATAGATGAAATTGAAGAGTGTGGTGATTGTTAACAGACCTTTTATTTTGCATTTCATCAGTCAGTAATATCCTTTTTATTAAAGAAAAATAGAGCTAGAAAAATAAACAGTGTTGACCAGGCAGTACATGTAATGAGTAATGAAGCCATGTGCGACCAGGGTATTGGATCGTGAAATGCTCTAAGAAATGAATTAATATATCCAGTGAAAAGATAAGGATTAATTAATTTAAATAGTTCTATTGGTATGTACGTTATTGCAGTTCCTACAAAAACTATGCTAATGGTAATGATTATTGGGGTTACGCTATTTTTGGAAATGGTTGAAATCAATAGGCATAGTAATGAAATGGTTAGCATAACATAATTTGATATTAAAAATGCTAGCGCAAATCTTTGGATTACCTCATCACCTGATAAAAGTAAAATGCCTTTGTGAAATACTGCTAACTCGCCAGTCCCAAGCCATAACATACTGATTATCAGTGAGTAAAAGAAAAAAAATCCCATAAGAATGCTTGTGTAGGCTAGGACAACAATGACTTTGCTAAACAACACCTTAGTTCTTGATATTGGCCTAGTTAAATACATTCTAAAAGTAGATCTGGAATATTCACCAGAAAAAATATCTGAAGCGATGATGGTAGACAAAAAAGGCATGTGATTAATTAATACCGCTATAATAATATAGGTTGCTAAGTATCCATTCAATAAAGAACCTATGAAGAAAAAGGAGTCAGATAACTGGCCATAAATACTTTTTTCTAATGTTGTCCCACCGTTGCTTATCGCTCCAACGATAAAAGGAATCAATATGCCAATTAGCAAAAAACTGATATACGTACGCTTTCTTTTAAGGACCTTGTTAAGCTCATTTATAATCAGAATTTGCATCATGAAAACAAATCCTGGATATCTAACTTTTTATTTATACTATATAGATCACTATTTTCAGATAAGGTTTTAAAGAGATCACTTAAATCTAATTCAGAATCAATAGTTAGTTTTTTATCTGTTTCTTCAACAATAGTTAATTTTTCAACTTGTGATAATTTATCCTTGATGGCTTCTATACCTTTTGACTTAATTTCATATTTTTTAGAATTCTCGAAAAGATTTTCAATAGAGTCATCTAAAACTACATTTCCCTCTTTTAAGATTATAATATGACTACAAAGGTCTTTCACATGTTCAACTACATGAGTACTTAGACATATTGTTTTTCCTTTCTTATTTAGGTCAACTATAGTGTTATTCATTTGGACTATTCCATGGGGGTCAAGTCCATTGCTTGGTTCATCAAGAAAAAGAATATCGGGATCATTCAAGATTGCTTGAGCAATTCCTAGCCTCTGCTTCATTCCGTAAGAAAAATTTCTTACCAGTTTATACTCAGAACCGTTTAAATCAACCTCTTTCAATAATCTTTCTATATTATCCAATGGAGAATTAGTTAGTCTTGAAAGCATGATTAAGTTCTCAGCTGCTGTTAGATGCTCATAGAATGCAGGGTCTTCAATTAGAAAGCCAACTCTATGTAAGTACATACTTTCTTCAGCTATGGGCTTGCCATCAAAATATATACTCCCATCCCAAGTTTTAATTAACCCAGCAATGATCCTCATTAGTGTTGACTTGCCACTTCCATTTGGTCCAAGTATACCTAAAACAGATCCTTTTGGAATCTCAAAACTTACATTATTAAGAACTCTTGCTTTTCCAAAGCACTTACTTACTTTTTCTATTTTTACTAAAGTACTAGAGCTCACTTCAAATCCATAACTTCTAGAACACCATAACCATCTTCCGTGCCCTCATCAAATTCATACCGTAGTTCACTATCAAATCTTGTATAATATGGATCAATCTTAGCCTGACTCATAGCCAATCTAATGGGCCACGGTAAACCCGCTCTTTTAAAAAGATTTGTATTATCAATTACATCTTGTCCAGAGATTTTCACATGACGACCATTTTCAGTTAGCAGTTCAAATGATGAGAAATAGGGTTCATTGTTTTTATTGTAAAGGCCTTCAATTCTATTGGCATACTTTGTAAAAAGGCCATCCTGACCAAATCTATTGACAATCACTCCATTTTTTTCGTTTGCAATATATAGTATCGGTATATCATATCCACCTCTTTCATCTGAGGTATACAGTTCTGAAGCGATTACAGTATGATTTTCTGTTTTTCCACGAAACCAGACCCATCCATCAAACAGTCGTTGAAGTGGTGTATTCCCCCAATTATGGTCATGGTATCCATCGCCCTTAAGTTGGGTTTCCTTGCCATCTATGTTCAGTTTTACATTTATATCTCCATCAGGCACTGCAGCTAGCCATGCAAAAAAATCTTCTTCAGCTTTTATAATACCATCTTGAGGTCTATATGGTTTAAGTCTTGCAGATAAATCAATATCTACTCCAAAACCATCAAAGTCATTTGGATCTAAAGAAATCTTATAGTTTTTTAAGTTGCCAATGAAATAATTATTCCGCATAGCTACGTTACAACTATCACTAGCAAATGAAACCTCATTCTTTTTGAAATACTTTAACTTGAATATCTCACCGTGCTCTTGTGAACTATAATTCATTCCAATAAAAAACCGATCTCTTATGAAATGAACTTTATAAAAGTAACAAACGAAAAGAGACCCATCTTCTAGTTTGGCATCGAGATACCACCACTCAAATTCATTATGGTCACCTTTAGTTCGTGCCCCATCTTCCCACTTCTCTACATTTGGCCCTAGCCTATCAGGTTGTGTGAGTTTGAAATCCGGCTGAGCAAATGAGCCATTGTATAATCTCACGCAAGATGAGACAACAAATGAAAGAATCAAGGTAGCAAATAATTTTTTATTTTTCAAATTCATGATGCAATCCATTGTGTTTTAATTTTTTTACCAAATTTAAATTCTAATCTCTGGTGCCCTTTGTAATCCAACTTGAGCCAATCCAGCTTCTTTATTTTTATCCTGATCCTGCAAAATCGTGATAGACCCAAATGTTCATCTTCTTTATCCAAATCGTGAGCTGACTTTTTAAGTGTGTTTGGTTCAAACTGATTTATTTTTTGTGAAGGAGCATATGGTCCCATGTAACAAAGTTTGCTCTCTGGTCTCATCGAATCCCATATCTTTTTATTATGTTCAATATCTTCCTCAATATTTGCAATCCCATTAATTCTTAATTGAACCTTTCTGGACTTGTCGTAAAACAAAGCAAAAACATTTTTATTCTCCTCCAGGTGTAATATCTTTTTACTCCTTCTATCAGAATGAAACCATATTGCTGGCTTATGCTCATCAAAGTCTCTTAAAATAACTGTCCTTGAGTCAGGGCTATTTTTTGATACAGTTGAAAAAACAAAAGAATGATAGTCGTGTTTCGCCTTTTGAATCCCCAAGTTAATGTTTTTCCACTCTGATTTTATTATTTGAAAAGGTTCCAACATTTTAATCTAACTCTCTCCGTATACTCTTTGGCATTTAGCACATATATAGGTTCCTCTTCCTGCAATCTTTAACTTTCTTATTTTAGTTTTGCATTTCAAGCAATCTTTTTTATTCCTGCCATATATGCTTAAATAGTTGACGTATCGCCCAGATTCTCCGTTCACAGAAAAATCAATAATTGTAGTGCCGTTTTCCTCAATCGCATCTTCTAACGTTGATCTGATGTTTTCATATAATGCCTTGATCTTCTTATTTGGGATCATGCTCGCCAAAGAATTAGGATGGATTCCACTTTTCCAAAGACTTTCATCCACATAAATGTTACCTAGACCAGATAAAAATGATTGATCAAGCAGTAGAGCTTTGACATTTCTTTTTCTTTCACGTATCATCTCCCTGAACTGCACCAATGAAAATTTTGAGTCTAAAGGTTCAGGGCCATGTTTTGAATCAATTACTTTTAAATCGTCATATAAATACACTCTCCCAAACTTTCTGACATCTTCAAAATAGAGTGAATCTTGGCCTTCAAATTCAAAAACTGCTGTAATGTGCTTGGATTGAAACTTGTTACCTTTCATATACAGCTTTCCCGTCATTCTTAGGTGTATAGCCAAAATATAATCTTCAAATGCGATGATTATGAATTTTGCTCTTCGATATACGTCACGGACTTCATTACTTTTAAAATCAGAATTAAACCCTTCATTAAAATTGTGTAATACTTTACTCCAAACTGGTTTTACCCTTATTAACTTTTTGCCAACACACAATGGTTTAATGTAGTTAACAACAGTTTGGACTTCAGGCAATTCAGGCATTTTTATTGCTTGCTAGTATCGTATTATTTCCTTGCCAAACAATGATGACAGCAAGTGTGCCAAGAAATGCAAAAGCAAAGTGACTTGAGGTGAAAAATACCGCTAATTCTATTGAATGGTTCTCAATCAGCCAACCAACATATAGCGAACTAAGTACTACCATTGCCCTAGTATATACTCCAAAAATTGTTTGAACTCTCCCCATTATTTCATTAGGTATATTCTCCATGAATATTGTTCGAACGATTATTCTTGCTGAGTTATTATGCAGTCCCATTAGGGAAAAAACCAGCGCCGCTAGATAAATAGATGGCATGATAGGAACAATATAACACATCAACCCAGCGACTACGTAGCAAGACACTAGATAGTTTCCTCTACCAAATTTTGTAGAAAAATACCCAACTACAACAGTAGAAAGAAGAGCGCCAATTCCATAAAGGCCATCAAGTAGCCCATAGCCCCATGTGCCTTTATCAAAAATTTCTTTTGATATGGTAATAGTTAGGACAGATAATGATCCCCAAATGGCTACATCTGAAAGGATGGTTGTAAGGCCTAGAATTAAAATGTCTGTTTTGCCTTTAAGATAGATAAAACCAACTTTCAGAGAGTTAAAAAGTTTCGGTTGATCTTTCTTAAAACGCGTATGAGTAAAAGGCGCTAAGGAAATTAAAATAGCAGAAATCAAATAAGTTCCTACATTAATCCAAAGAGCAACTATTGGATTATAGAGATGTACAATAAATCCGCCCATGCTCGCTCCCAAAATAGACCCAACTTGGTAACTGGCAGACAGCAATTTATTTGCATCAAAATATTCTTTCTCTTCAACAATTTCCTGAACAAATGCTTGTGCTGTTGGCCAGAAGAGTGAATTTCCTAAGCCCATTAGGACCACCACTGGGTATAAAAACCATAATTGGAACTCATTTTTTAATAGTACCGATAGAAAGGACACGACAACTATCATCCGGAAGATATCTAGGTTAACCAGTAACCATTTTCTGTTTACCCGGTCAATAATAACTCCTGCAAATAAAGCAAGTGCTAGGCCAGGTGCAGTAGCAGAGGCCATTATTTTACCAAGTGTATACTCGGAACCTGTCTTTTCAAGAACCATCCAGCTTATTGCTATGAGGTTAAACCCAAAACCAATCAATGACATAACATTTCCAAAAAAGAACAATAAGAATGTTTTGTTTTTTAAGAGATTTAACATTTAACGTTATCTGAATAATGTAATAAGAAATAATAAAAAATAAATGATTGCGATAATTACCAAAACTGGAAGAGTCCACTTAAGAAAGGTTAAGACGAAGTACCCTGCTGCAACTTTAGCCTGTTTAATTAATTTCATTTTTCTTGTGCGTTAATCTCAATAATTGAATCAAGGAAGACATCATAGGAGCTTTCCAAATCATTACAGGTGGTAATATTGGGAACATCATGTGACGCTTTTTTGTAGATACTGCACTGGAAAGTAATTAACTCATGCTTCCTTCTTTTCAAATCTTTCAGCTCCAGCCTATTAAAAAACATCTCATCAATCAACGAGTGCTGAGAGAAGGGTGTAGAATAGGAAGAAATACTTAATTGCTCTTCATGAAAATATTCATGGTTCTGATCTTCAATTTCTGACTCAAATGTACAACCAAAATATATTTCTTTGTTTACAACCAGTGGTAGGTTGCTATCAATATTCAATTCTCTTTGCTCTGGAATTTGTGCTAAATCTTTAATCTTTGATCTAAAGAACGAGTGGCCATCATCGTAATAATCTTTTGAGTTATAGGATGTAATAATTAATTCTCCGTCATCTGTAATAAAGGGTGAAATAGATTCTATTATATTTGAAAATTCTCTCCAATTATTATCATACATCACTTGCGCAAGAGAAGATTTATTGTCCCTCATTGCGTTGAGCAGATCTTGTACTTTAGCATCCTCAATCGTTCCTGCACAAAGGTTAATTCCATAGCCCCTAATTTGAAAATTAAGCATGGGTGATTTACATGCAGTTAAGCTGTTCGAGAATTTTTGGAATTTTTGACTTTAGCTTAAAAAACCCTTTAGAGGAGTGAGGCCAAAAACTCTTATCCCATTTTTGGTATTGATAATCAACTAAGATACCTTCATTTCTAAGCTTTTGAATCTGGTCATTCACAGCCCCAAGAGCTGGATAATATGATGAAAGGGAACTTAATCCTTTTTCATCCATGAGTTTCTTAATCATTTTAGTGTCTTCCAGGTTAATCAATGCAACATCACACTTTTGATTTTCAGTGCATTCTTTTTGGTATTCTTTCAGTGCATCAGAAATAAAACTCTGAACTAATGAAGACCTTTTTATACTTTTTAAAGGGCTGCCTTGTATCAAAACCATATCATACTCATTTAGAAAATTAGGAGAAAGATCTGATTCATGTACCAAAAAACCTTTTTTACCAGATCTTATTTCGGAGTCAAAGTTTAACTGTTTGGGTAATGGCTTATCTTCCTCTTTTGCGGATTTAACATGAGTGGCTAACTGTTTGCTCGGATAAAATTTTCCATTTGTAAACTTTTTTATATTGTCAGGATAAGCTAGGTACGATTTACCTTTAGTATGTAGCCCCGCGACCCATCTCCAACTTAGAGTATTTGATGCTGGATCTCCATCAATTAGATGCTTCAAAAAAATGTCTGCACCAAGTTGCCAGGGAAGTCTTAAAGTGTGTATCCAAATACTGGCAAACCACATTCTAGTGTGATTGTGTAGATAACCATACCGTCCTAAATCTTTTATCCAATGGTCAAAACATTCAATGCCTGTCCTACCATCTACAGCTTCAATGTATGCCTGACCCCCTTTTAAGTTCTTCATATGCTCTATATCATTTAAATAATTGACCCAAATATGTGGATAATGTTCTAGGTAACCTTTCCAATAGGTTCTCCAGCATATTTCTTGGATAAACTTTTCTACCTTTTTATATGAATGTGAATCCAAGACATTTTTGACAACTTCCCATTCACAAATGATTCTACGGTTTATAGCAGGGGAAAGGCCACTCACAACATTTTTTTCATCCTGACCATAATCAAAATTTCTGTAAGCAGCGTATTTATAAACTTGATTATCTGTGAAATTTTGAAGATGCCTCTCAGCTGTCTGATGTTTGTACAGTGTTGAATAAAATGCCATTTTTACTTGTTATTCAAAAATTTTTATCTTGTTTTAAAAGAGCGATATGAGCGCTTTGCAGTAAATAGTTAATTGTAAATTTATTGCATGAGATCCATTAATCCAACTATTCTGTAATCTTATTTATCAGTTAGAACTTTTATCTAATTTTAATTTAAGTTTTGTATATAGTTGTTTGAGTTAATTAAATAATATCTAGAATAGATTGAGTGATACATTGCAAAAACTACCATTATTTCCATTGAATCTTGTTTTGCTCCCATACGAACATCTTCCACTGCATATCTTTGAACCTAGATACAAACTGATGACTAAAAATGCGATTGAACATAATAAACCTTTTGGAATAATTCTTAGTGAAGGAAAGGGAGTCTTTTCGAAAGGCGTAAAGGTTTGTGTTGAAGAAGTCTTCAAAAAGTATTCGAATGGGGAATACGATATTCTTGTAAAGGGGGAAGAAATATTTAAGGTTAAAGGCACTGAAATGGATGGAGATACTGTTGTGGGTGATGTTGAATTTTTACCTACTCAAACAGGGATGGAAGGTCCTCAGTTCCAAAAATTCCAAGAATCATATTTAAAAATACTATTAAAGTTTGGCGTTGATAGAGATCTTGAGCTTCACATGAAAAAGAAAATCTCATTTGAGTTTTTGCAGGGGCTACAGTTACCACTTATTCTCAAGAAAGAAATTATAAACATTAAGGATGAGGTTAATCGTTTGCAGTTTATCAAAAATATTTTCAATAATATTCTAGAGGCTGATTCTAAATCCCCAAGTGGAAATCTTCCACAAGCCTAAAATCTCTTTTTTAAAAAACTAGTCCCTTCACACCTTATTATATGTAATATTGCTATAACATGAAGGTTTATTTCATCTGGTTATTGGGCGTAATTATATGGAACTTTGGATTCCCGAGCGTACCTCCAATAGCAGATGTCATTGCGGCTATGGTTTTAGCATACATGAGCCAATGCCTAAAGCATTCTCTCAAAGTCAACTAACATTAAATTATGATAAAACAAAATCAGAATTATTGGAATGAGAATATTTCCCTTATTATAAAATGTCTCTCTATCTGGTTTGTATCCTCCTATGGTTTTAGTATCATTTTAGTTGATTATTTGAATGTTATTAAAATTGGTGGATATAAACTTGGATTTTGGTTTGCCCAACAAGGATCCATTTATGTATTTGTAGCTCTCATCTTTTATTATTCATTTAAAATGGGTGAGATTGATAAGAAATACCAGGCAAATGATTAACTCTTCTAATTAAGGCCTTCATGGATCTACAATCTCTAACTTTTCTAATTGTTGGTTTTACCTTTGCGGTTTACGTAGGGATTGCCTTTTGGGCACGGGCCAGCAGCACCGATGAGTTTTATGTGGCAGGAGGTGACATACATCCAGTGGCAAATGGTATGGCAACAGCTGCTGATTGGATGTCCGCGGCCTCATTCATTTCAATGGCCGGGCTAATTGCATTTTTTGGATATGGAGGATCTGTTTTTCTCATGGGATGGACAGGAGGGTATGTGTTACTTGCCTTATTGCTGGCACCCTACCTTCGAAAGCACGGAACATTCACTGTTCCTGGATTCATTAGCGATCGTTACTACTCGAAAACAGCAAGAGTTGTTGCCGTAGTGTGCCTTATCATTGCTTCTGTTACCTATGTTATTGGGCAAATGAAAGGGATTGGAGTTGCTTTTTCAAGGTTCCTAGAAGTCGATTATGAGCAAGGACTTACCATCGGGATGGTAATTGTTTTTATCTATGCTGTAATGGGAGGGATGAAAGGAATCACCTACACCCAAATCGCTCAATATGTAATTATGATCATAGCATATACCATACCAGCAATTTTTATATCATTCATGTTGACGGGTAATCCAATTCCTCAGCTTGGTCTTGGCAGTACAATGGAAGATGGAACTTTTCTATTGGATAAATTGGACCAAATCGTAACAGACCTTGGATTCAAAGAATACACTACCAACAAACGATTAAGCTTATTGAATATGTTTTTTTACACATTGTCACTAATGATAGGAACAGCAGGTCTGCCACATGTTATAATGCGATTTTTCACAGTTCCTTCCGTAAAAGCTGCTAGATCATCTGCTGGCTGGGCACTTGTATTTATAGCCATTCTATACACTACCGCTCCAGCAGTCGCAGCTATGGCAAGACTAAACCTAGTTGCCACAATAGACCAACCAGAACAGCAAGATAATCTTGCATACGTTGATAGGCCTTCCTGGTTTCGTAACTGGGAAAAAACTGGACTACTTAAATTTGAGGA
>JAYNUL010000005.1:0-35182 GCA_038281125.1 Fidelibacterota bacterium
GAACTTCTTATTGGGAATAACCAATAGCTATGAGTAGGGTTTGCAGAGCCATGAATATCACAATTTTTGAGGAGATTTTTTAGATAATCTCCGACCTCCTTCCTTTGAGAAATATGATTTTCTTGCATTGAGGTTAATCTATAAAGCAAATACCTAAGGTGAGAGGTAGAGGGGTTTTTTCTAATTGCTTCAAAAAGATTATCATCTTGAACCATCCTAACAGATGAAATAATTGCCTTATCATAATCAATTTTTAAAAACCTACAAGCCAATATAAAAAAACCATAAATAAACGGATTTGATAATATCTTCAGGGCAATATATTTCAATACTTTTTTTCGAAATTCAGCATTCTTTATTTTTGGATATTTAGAAATTTTATTATTGATTTCTTTTTTTAATTCCTTATCCATTGTAAATCCAATGGCCCCACCTAAAGCAGTAATGGATTTAATTGAACCAAAGCTGAACATACTAATATCGGTCTTTGACTGTTTTGCATATCCATTTATTCCATTGTATGCTTGTGCACAATCCTCGACAATTAGGACATCAGATCTTTTATCTAAAGCCTTATAAACAGGATCCATCTCCATTCTGGATCCAAATAAATGCGCAACTACAATCATCACTGTTTTTTTTGATACTGCTTTATTCAGAGCTTCCTTTTTTAGCTGAAGCGTTTCCATATCCAAATCTATTGGGACAATTTTCAGGCCATGTGATTCAACAATCTTCACCATATCTGGAATCGTAATTCCAGTCATAATTACTTCGCTACCTTTTTTAAAATTCTTTGTGAGGAGCAGAGAATCAAAAATTGTCCTTACAGATAGTCCCACAATAACATTTTCCATGGGCCATAAGTTTTCGATCTCATAAATTATTTTTCTTTTGTCAAGCCTGGGAACAATTGTCATTGTGAGCGCTGACAAAATATTCCCAAATGAATAATCAAGCTTTTTTCTAGGATAGACTCTGATCATAATGAAAAAGATTTTAGTAAAGGAATATTACTAATATATTACCACAATTTTTATTTCTGCAATTTCAAACCAGTCCCAGAAATTAGATTGATCTAATTTTAGAATACCATCTTTAAAATTGAATCTCAGACGTTTGCGGTACAAGGACTCAGTGAACCATTCAGAGTTATCTCTTTTGTAATAAATAGCGACAAAAGGAGGACTATCTTCTTTAAGATCTGGTATTAATAATGTGCAAATGGCTTCGTTGAATTCACCTTCAGCAGTAATAAAATCTATCTTCGAAAAACTGTATACTCTTTTTTTTATTGATTGATATTCGGATAGATTTTTTTCATGCTCCTGTCCAAATAAATCTAACTGAAATACTAGAGCAATAAATAAAGCGATAAGAAAAGGGTGATTTGGCACCCTTTAATTTGATTCTACTTTTTCTTACGCCCAAAGAATCCTTTTTTCTTTTTAGGTTCTTCTTCTTTCGGCTGTTCCTCAGCGGGCTTTTCTTTCGTACCTGCCTCTATCTTTTTTTCCCACTCACTCATTTCTTCTGTATTGAGGCCTGGGCCATCTTCTTGGTCATTATCAACTTGAGGAGTCTCATTAACGACAACATCTGGGTTATTCCAAATCTCTTTTAATTTTTCATGGCGTTTTTCAGAATTATCCTTTAGACGGCCAAGCATCTCATTTACTTCCTCATGAAAATCAGCAATGGTCTGTTCAAGTCGATTAATTAATTCTTCCTGAAGTGGCCCACCAAAACCATCACCAACCTGCTCCATAAGGTTGCCAAATTGATCCATTAGATATTGTTTTTGCGGGTCTATTTTAGGGACAGTGCTCTCTTGAACCTCCGGTTCAGCAGGTTTTTTTGGCATAATTACTCCGTATGTGATTAAAAATTTTCTTTTTCATATTCAGCTTCTGACAAAATAATTGTATCAGTAGGTGTTAACAATGTACTTATAGCATCAAACACTTCGCTACTAAAAATCAAACCAATTATTGTTCCAAATATTTGATGATATGCGCTAAGATCTTTTCTTGGAATTCCATGTTCATTATATGTTACAGGACGTTGTGCATTATAAAGGCTGGCCATTGCGAAACCAGTTAAGCCTGTTACAAAAAATGTGTAAGGTCGTAAGTAATCAAAATTCCCTAAAAATGGCCGATAAGAAAATCTATCTATTTTTTTTAACTCAATTTTTTCAATTGTAGTAGCTGTTTGTATAAACAATGTATTATCAACAACATTTAATAACGTTCCGCTTAACTTTTTATTTTTTGAGTGTCTAAGAATAACAAATTGTGGCTTTGGTATTTCATTAACAATTTTTTCTGCTCGAAGAAAATCCATTCCTTCATACATTGCAGAAACTAGTTTTTTTGTCAAAACAGGTTGATTATCAACATGTACTTTTAATTTGTCAAATTCATTTTGATTGATATAGCGATTTACTTTATTGATCTTTCCATTAATCTTTTTGACAATATCAATTCTATACTTTTCTTCGCCAATTTTAATTAACTGCGCATTAATTAATTGTTTTTCCTTTGGAAATATTCTGTAAAACCGATTTTCATGTTCATCGATCTCTGTTCCAACATTTGGACTAAGAATAATTATTTCTGTTCTGCCAAAAAGACTATGAACATTTAGGAAAAAGAAAACAATAATTATTTTAAGAATAGTTATTATCAAAAGTTAAATGAGGTCTCAATATTGTTTTGCTGGATAGTTTCCATTTTACCAGTTCCATCGTCTCGATAAAATTGTCTGAAATCCCATATGAGACTTACACCTTTACTTAGCTCATAGCCTATCTTGTAGCCTACTATGGTGTTTTCAGTTGGATTTTCAAAGTCAAATGGGTTGTCATCATTATTTCGTTGATAATATGCCATTGCTGAACTGATTTTAGGTATGTTATCCGTATTTAGGCTTAAATAAGAGGAGAAACTTTTTAATTCTGTTGTATCCGCTTTCATGTTTGCATAACTTGCTGAAAAAGATATTAAATTAAACAGATTTAGCCCCGCTGATCCAAACAATCCACTTGACTTACTACTGTCCCCATAGGTTTCAAAAACCATCATATCTTTTGTCCGAATGATGGTTTGATTTTCAACAGTTGAAGTGACTACCCTATTCAAATCGTATGCCTGATCAAAATACTGAGGGATATAGGAGCCATTTATAATTCTATACTCCAGTGATAGGTTCAATATTTTAAAGATAGTTGACCTTAAACCTGGTATAGTGATACCTGATCCAGACCTTTCCGGCCTTGAGAATGTTGAATCATCATTAGTAAACCCAGGAAAATTAAGCCTATTAAATTCAGTGTAAATATCTAGGCTAAATGCATCTGACTTGATCACTGGGTAGCCTATGTCTACTGAAAACCCACTTGTTTTTGCAGAATTATTTTTAAGACTAAATGGTGTTGCTTTTAAATTTATATCATCAATTGACTCATTAGCGTCAATGATATTATCCCCATCGGCATCTATATCGATCAATGAATCAATCATTGAATCACCATGCCCTGGATCTGGCCAACCATCCCCATCAGTATCGTTCCAAAGAGTGCTATCATCAGGGAAATCATCAAAAACATCTGGGTATGAATCCTTATCCCTATCCTTAAGACCAGAAAACATATTCCCATCTATTATATAATTCATACCGATTGAAAGTGGTATATCCTCAGAAACTTTATATGCAAGTCTTAGTCCAGTTACCGTTCCACCTCTGCTTAAGTCTTTTATATTTGAAAGAAATAATTCTCCAGAAACAGGACCAATATTAAACCCTGTATTGAAACCTACTCTTCTGACTGATGGGAATTCCATCATGTTTGAATAATTGTTCATCAGCCCACCATAGCCTAATGTCATGGATTCAATAGCGCCATATTTCCCCCAGTAGGGATCAACTTTACTGCCGTATTTGATATATAAAATTTTATCTAGTAAAAGACCCGGGTCATTTTCAATATCCCAATCTTCATTTCGAACATTACCCTCGTTGTCTAGGTACACAACAAGATCAAGTCCAATACCAATCTTCCCAATATTGATTTCAGGTCTCAGGGATACTTGATTATATAGTACACCATCAAGTGTTGCTGAACCAATACCAAGACCCATTGAAAATGGTTTTGGTGGTGGTCCGGTTTCAGGAGCTTCCGGGAGATCCCCATCATCAGCCTGCTTGGACTCATTTTCTAGTTCCTCAGGTTGCTTGGGCTCTACCTTGTCTATCTTATTATCTTTAATTTGTTTGGATTGAATTTTTTCAGTGACCTTTGGTTTTTGTTTGGCTTTTTTTGTGTCTTGTTCGGGCTCAAGATCGACTGGTTCCTCAACCTCTGGATCTGGTGGATACTCCCCTGGTGAACTAGGAGCCTGGACCAAATTCCCGGTAGCGTTGCTTACTGCTTTTTCACCTGCACCAACGCTTACAGTTTCTCCACTGATCATATTAAGAACCTCAAAACGTCCCTTTTTACATATAAACTGATCTACGCCTGTCTGAGAGACTATAGCCGCAAATTCGGTACCTTTTACACTTGCTACTGAAACTGGTGTCTGAATTCTATAATCTTTTGTTCTTCCTTCTTTCTTTATATCATTTAACAAAGTTCCCTTTACTATGTCAACAGTACGGGAATTCCGGGTATCCATGAAACTAAAAGTAGTATTCTCTCTAACTTTTAAAATAGATCGATCATCCAAATAAATTATTGCAGCAAAACTATTTTCCCTTACTTTGATCTGGTCACCATTTCTTATTGAAGCACCAGCTCTACCTTCTTCTGAAAATGTATTCATCCCTAGTCTTTTAAAGTAGACCCTTCCCTCAGCCTTAACTAATCTGGCAATGACTTGACCATATACATGGGAGGAAAAAATAGCGTAAATGAATAAAATATATAATGTTCTTGTCATATTAAGACTTTTAGTTTTTTCTATATCAAAATTACTTCTTTATTTTTTGAAGACCATTAACTGAAAAAAATATAATTGACTTCCACTATTTTTAGCTCCAGAATTTTTTCTTGCTAGTTTTTCCTATACCTGGATTAAAACTATTGGTTGGATCTAAATCTTTATAAAAGCTTGATAGAAGTGGTTTTGCAAAATATTCATGACCAACATTATGTTCCGCAGGATACTCTGCTCCAATTGAATCATAATATTTCAATAATTTTTGCATTAATTCTTCTCCGTTTACGCCTTTTTTAACAATGTAATTATGATGTAATACATGGCAAAATAGATGACCATAATATAGTTTCATTTCAAATGAGCTATCAATTTCTTCAGGCAGATTCTCAAACCAATCTAATTCATTTCGAGGAAGGGCAATATCCAATGATAACATTGACCCAATATCTTTTTTATGAACTGAGTGATATCGTCCTAACGCACTTGCAGCAACAAAACGATGTAAAATAGCCTTCTTAGCTTCCTTTTCATTGCATTCAAAAAAGTTGCCTTCATTTTTTTGAAAAAAATTATCAAAATATTCTTTTGCCTCTTCAATTCCTTTATCAGATGTTTCAATTATCCAATGGTGTTCATACTTATCTCTATAATCTTCCATACGGAGAGGTAGATGATTAAAAGTAATTTTGGTTAAAAATTGCATTAATCTATCTGAAAAATGATCAGGAAGAATTTTTACCTTATCAGCAATTAAATCTACTATTCTTTTAAATTCAAATAACTTTGGAATGTAATCAGCTCCTAGTTTGTCAATGACAATAAAGGTATCCTTGCTATACTTTTTCGCAGCATCATAACAGTCCCTATGCAAATATTCTCCTGAGGTTGGTAGATGTTTAAATTGAGATAATATATCGCGACGAATAGATGTAAGTACTCTTGGACTATTAGTGCCTATATAAAACACTTGATTACGTTTTGGTATTGGATAGGTATCCAACCGTACAGCGAAAACAGCAACCTTACCCGCGCAGCCTGAAGCGCCATGTAAACGCCTTCTATCTGCGTTAAAGCGCGATGGAGTATCTGCTTCAATATTTCGTACTCTTTTTTCATATTCATTGTCGGATGCAAGCTTATCAGGATACTTTATTTGATCCTGGTTATAATTCTGATTTTGTAAATTATATAGAATCTCTTTTGGATTGTCACCAAGTTCAATACCTAAATCATTTATAAGTACCAGATTCCCACTCGTATCAATTTTTGCGTAAAGAGCAAGCTCTGTATAAGCTGGGCCTCTTTTAATTAGAGCACCTCCTGAGTTATTGCATACGCCTCCCACAATGGATGCTCCTATACAGGAAGATCCAATCACAGAGTGCGGTTCTCTACCATATGGCGCTAATTTTTTTTCTAAACCAACTAGTGTACTTCCTGGAAAACTAACAATTTGTTTACCTTCGTTTAAAACATGAATGTTGCTGATACGCCTGGTATTGATAATTAATATAGGACGATCATAATCGTCACCAAAAGGTGTAGAGCCACCTGTTAGGCCGGTGTTAGCCGCTTGCATAATTATGATAATGTCCATATCTACACATACCTGAATAGTTTGCCAAATCTCAAACAGTGTTCCGGGTTTGGCAACAGCTAATGCTTCCCCTTCGCCATAACGCCAGCCCTTTGAGAAAGGAAGCTTACCCCATTCTGTAGTAATTATATTCTTTTCACCAATAATGTTACTCAGATCTTTTATGAAGTGATCTTTACTAAAGTGACTCATTCAATTGGTCTGCATCTTTCTCTAATTAATTCAGGAACTGGAATAGTACTATTATCTTTATAACTATATGCTACTAGTTTGAAAATAGCAGAACATATTAAGTTTTTATTTTCTGCATGAAATATACCAGCTAAAAAGTCAAAACTCTTATTACCTACCCTTGATATTCTGTGACCAATTTCAAGCTTAGAAGGGTGAATAGTTTGATCAAGATAATGAACTTCCATGCTCGCAAGGATGGTACTTTCATCCATCTCCCTTCTTATTCCTGAGTAGCCCAGTTGAATATATACATCAACCCTTGCAGACTCCATGTATGATAAATATGCTGTATGATTAATATGGCTTAAAGAATCCATATCTCTCCATCTAGTTTCCATAATGGTCCAAAAATCAAGATCTGAATGATGTAATTTTTTAATGTCCATGCAATAAACTTAACTCAACAGTGTATTTACTTTCATCAAAAGATTATCATTGAAAAAATAATTTGTTGTAATTTTGCTACATGAAAGCTTGTTTTTTCATTATTACTCTAAGTGTAACAAATCTTTTTGCTCAACCTAAGGAAGGTGTCGAATTTAAGTTGAACACGATATCTGGTTATGTGATTGATAGTCTTAGCTCAAAACCAATAATGGATGTAAATGTTGATATCTACACTGGAAATGGAATATTGAAGCATTCTACAATAACGGATGAATTTGGCTATTATGAAAGGTCTATAGTAGGATACCTCTGGAAACCAAAGATCAAATTCTCACTACATAATTACTATAAAAAGGCGCTCAGACTCAATCCTGATGTACTGGATAGTAATTTAAATATGAGCGTTAATGTGATGATGCTCCCAGTACCAGAAGAAAAAAGAATCCCAGATTTAACTAAAAGTACTATAATAAATCGTGCAGAAACTTTTTTCAAAATTGGAAATGTCTTTTATTATCTTACTAATCAAAATAATGCTGATCGTATTATCATAAAAACAGCAGAGGCTTTAGAAACTAATCCCGGTTTTATAATAATGAAGGTTAATGATACACACTATGATGTAGCTAGGTGTTATGTGCCTCAAGAGGGGAAATATGAAAATCTTTCATTCATTATGAAAAGTCTTTTATCTGATCCAATTTTTGAAAATTCAAAAAATCCTCTCTACTTAGATCAAAAACTTTTGGAGCCTTCTGTTATCTACGGTTACGTGATGAATATCTTGACCGGAGACCCTGTAATGGGTGCTGAAATCATTATCAGTGAACCATTTAAAAGAAGAATTTCTGATGAAAATGGCAAGTTTGCATTTTACCTTAATGATTCTGGTAGATATGATATCATTATGAACCCCCCACCTCGTTTTGAAAGAGTAACATTTGCAAAACCTGAAATAATCATTAATCAAGAACGAGGTGGATGGTTTAAATCTAATTTTTATGTGCGCCCTTGAAAAAAAATTTCTTAATACAAATCATTATACTTTTTGGAGTAACTAATATGGCTAAGTCTGAAATTGCTACCTTAGGTGGTGGATGCTTCTGGTGTGTAGAAGCTGTGTTTCAAAGAGTAGAGGGTGTTATATCAGTAAAACCTGGATATGCAGGTGGGAACGTAAAAAACCCAACATACAAGCAAATTTGCACTGGAAACACTGGGCATGCTGAAGTAGCAAAGATCGAATTTGATCCTTCTAAGATAACTTATTCTCAAATTTTGAATGTATTTTGGCAATCTCATGATCCAACAACGCTAAATAGGCAAGGTAATGATGTTGGAACACAATACAGATCCGTTATTTTCTTTCATAATGAGAGACAGGAAGAAATTGCGAAAAAGTCAAAGATAGATGCTGATAAATCTGGATATTGGGATAATGAAATTGTGACGGAAGTAACCCTTTTAAATAATTACTATGATGCCGAGGATTATCATGACAATTATTACAGTAATAATCCCAACCAACCGTACTGTTTATTCGTAATCAAGCCAAAACTTGATAAACTTGAAAAACAAGGGCTATTTGATTAAAAGCACCTCAATTATAATATAAATTAATTGATCGCACTTCATGAGGGTTTTTTTGGTTGGATAATTTTTTATATTAAAGTGAACCCAAACTAATTAAGCATTCTTTTCAATCATTATTCATGCCTGGATGTATAGGTTTTTTAAATGAGTCTGTTGACAACCTTTCATCGGCGTATTTTACAAAGTCCGAACTAAAGGCAGTTTTTGAAGAATTCCACCATTCTGCTGGTCCGCCAGAAGAAATAAGTGTCAATATAGATCTCTCAAACCCTTCAATCCTTATTTGGTCAATAGATCCATAAATTCCTTGTACATAAATAGCCTCAAACCTTCGAAGTGCAACCACCATCCAAAAATGAAATCTGATACGCTCTTCTGGAGATAAATCATCCAAGCTTTCAGAGGCCTTTACGACTATTCTGGCAAGTTCTCCATCACTTGATATTGCATTAGCAGTTAAACTCATATCCATGCTACTTTGTTGAAAGGTTTGGGAACGCAAAGCACGTGTATTTTGTTTTAATTGAATTGCGAGATAAACAAGCGTAGCTACGGTTGCTACTGCAGCAATCAATTCACCTAAACTTCCCAAATCTTGAATGGTCATATCAAAAACCTTGAAAGAAAATTTTTTGCTTAATGCAACTCATTCAAACGACTACCTCTAAAGTACTGTGGTAAGAATTTAGGAAGAGGCTCAATCGGAGCCTCTTCCTAAAGTACCCAGGGCCGGACTCGAACCGGCACGTCCATTCGGACAACAGATTTTAAGTCTGCAGTGTCTACCAATTCCACCACCCGGGCAACTGGTGAGGCGTCGGCCGGATTCGAACCGGCGAATGACGGTTTTGCAAACCGGTCCCTTAAGCCACTTGGGTACGACGCCATACTTTTAAATTTTAATTAAAAATTGAACATAAATTTACCCAATCAATTCAATCTAACAATTCCGTTTTTTATATATTAAGCTAATGTATCTTTTAACATGGATGTAAAACGATTAAACATTTATAAACGATTGAGAGACTTCAAGGTACCCTCAACTGTTTTAGATAATATTTTTTCAGAAGAAAATGATATTAAAATATTAGAAAATGCATTTAGAGCCTTGGTTGAGGATGGATTCAAAGAGGATGATGCAGCCAAAGAGATATCAAAAATGATTTTTAAAGAACTTGATCTTTCAGTGGAAGACTACTTAGACGACGAAAAATAGTTTATATTAAATAATGGTTTTGAAGACCGTTTAATTAAGTGGTCATATTTTTTACCACTATTAACTTCTGCTCTTATTTGCTCCATTACTGTAAAATGACGAATACCAGCTTCGTAATGAGATAAAATCTTTGCATCAAGACTATCAATTATTTGATCTGCTTTATAGACCCCATATGCTCTATAATATCCTTCTCTAGTATCTTGCCAAGCAATAGGGCTATTTTCCATTTTACTTTTTGAAAGAAGAAAGTAATTCTCAACAAATTCATCAAGGCCTACTGGATCTTTTGCAATTAGCAGTGAGGAAACTAATATGAAAAATATCAATCTCATTGAGTATTTACAATTTATTTGGATCTACCTTATCTAACCAATCACTAACATGCTCCACTACCGTTTCCAGGCATCCATCGTTAAATGGTAATTCAAGACCTGCAAGAGCAACTAGTTTTGTAAAAGATTGACTTCCACCAGCCTTACATAGATGAACATAATCCTTCCATGCTTTTTTGCTATCTTGCTGATTTTTTATCCAAAACTGAAAAGCGCATGTTTGCGCAAGAGTGTAGTCTATATAATAGAAAGGCATTTGATAAATATGTAATTGCCCTTGCCATATACCACCTGTTTTTGGAAAGTGCAGATCATCATAATCCCTATTTGGAAGATAAATTGACTCAAAATCCAACCATCTTTGATTTCTTTCTTTTGGTGTGGCCTCAGGGTTTTCATAAACCCAATGCTGAAAATGATCAACGCATGCACCATAAGGAAGAAAAGATAGACTTCCAGCTATGTGCTTGTACTTGAATCTTTCTGTTTCTTCTTTGAAAAATTTATGCATCCATGGCCAGGTAAAAAACTCCATACTCATTGAATGAATTTCAGCTGCTTCCATGGTAGGCCATAGATACCCAAGCAGCGGTTGATTTCTGCTTGAATAACATTGAAATGCATGACCAGCCTCATGAGTCAAAACAGTAATATCATGATCAGTACCGTTAAAATTGGAAAAAATATAAGGTCGGTCGTATTTAGGAAAAGAAGTACAGAAACCGCCTGGTCTTTTCCCTTCACGATTCACCAAGTCCATTAGCTCCTCTTCTACCATCATATCAAAAAAGTCACCAGTCTCATTAGAAAGCTCACGATACATTACCTGTGCTTCCTTTATCAAATGATCTGGAGAACCTTTTGGTTTTGGGTCGCCTTCTTTAAAATTTATTCCATCGTAAAAGTATAAATGATCAAGGCCCAAGATATTCTTCTTCTTTTGAACTAATTTTTTGACAACTGGAACTACATGATCTACAATTTGTTTTCGAAAGTTAGCAACTTCATTAGGACCATAATCTGATCTCCCCATTCTCATGTAACCAAGCTCTATGAAATTATCATACCCCAGGGTTGTTGCTATTTTATGTCTTAGTTTTACCAATTTATCATAAATGTCATCTAGAGCTTCAGAATTCTCGCTGAACCAATTAAACCTAGCCTCGTATGAGGCTTTCCTAATATTTCGATCTTCATTACTGTGAAACGGACCAAGCCCAGCTAAATTGTATTCCTTGCCATCATACGTTATTTTTGCTCCTGCTGTTAGCTTTGTGTACTCATTTCGAAGATTGGTTTCTTCTTTTAACATTTCTTTTATTTTTGGATCAAAGGTTTTAAGAGATGTTTCGATGTCGGTAAGAAACTTCTCACCCCATTTTTTGGATAATTCATCTTTATGCTTTGATTGATTGACAGCTTTTTCAAAAGAATCACCAATCTCAATCATATCAGGTCCAATAGAATCGTAGTAATCTTTTTCTGCCTTTGCATGTTCGTTGTTTATATCTCTACTAAAATTTAAACTAGCCATTGCAGAATACGAGTGGTACTCTTTATTTTGCTCATTAACATCCAAAATGATATTTATTTGATCCTCAACTGAATGTGCATTTGAAAATTTATCCAAATACTCTTTCATTGAATTTCTTCTTTTTTCAACATCTATACGTTCATACTGTAGTTCACTATATTTCATTATTTACTCGCAAGGTTGTTTAATTTTCTATAAATGAGTATCTACCTATTACTAAGGCGCTCCTTTTTTCTTTCTTCCCTTCCTGCAGGGTCTGGCTGAGGAATGGCTCTCAAAAGTTCTCTGGTGTAATCATGGCTGGGTTTGTCAAAAATATCATCGGTTTTATTAATCTCCACTAGTTCACCATTATACATTACGCCGATGCGATCAGAAATATGTTTCACAACTGATAGATCATGTGCAATAAAAATAATTGAGAGATTGAATTCCTCTTGAAGGTCCATCATAAGGTTAATTATTTGGGCCTGGATAGAAACATCCAAAGCAGAAACGGGTTCATCAGCAATTATAATCTCTGGCTCGGTAGCTAATGATCTAGCAATTCCAATTCGCTGTCTTTGCCCACCAGAAAACTCATGAGGATATCTTGTAGCCTGTTCAGAGGACAATCCAACCTTGTCAAGAAGCCAGTTAACTTTTTCATTTTTTTCAATGGTGCTAAGATCAGTATTGATATCTAAGGGTTCCCTTATAATATCTTTTACAAGCATTCTTGGGTTTAAAGATGAATATGGGTCCTGAAATATCATTTGAATATGCTTTCTAAAGGGCTTACTATCGCTTCTAGATAAATTGCTAATCTCTATTTGGTTGTCATCAATATTTAATTTGATTTCACCTGATATTTTCACATCTGGAGCAGTTAGCCGTAGCACATTAAGTATGGCATTACCTAAAGTAGATTTACCCGACCCTGATTCCCCAACAATGCCAAGGGTTTCGCCTTTATATAACTCAAAACTTACTTTTTTTACTGCATGCACCTGGTCGATCTCTTTCTGAAGTATACCCCCAAAAACAGGGAAATCGACAATCAAATCACTTACACTTAAAATCTTTGAAGTGTTATTCATGACTTTAACATTTCCGTATTTATTCTCACAAAATGTCCTTGTTCAACCTCAATTAGTTCTGGCTCTACCTTTGTGCCTCCACACGCACATTTTTCTGGCTCAAATCGTGAACATAGTTTGCATCCATCCCCAAGTTCAAGTATTGATGGCACCATGCCCTTAAGGGCCTTTAGACGCTTTGATTTTTTATCTATTTTTGGAATAGACTCCATTAATGCCTTGGTGTAAGGATGTAATGGATTCTTAAATAGCTCATCTATTGTTGCAATTTCTTGAATCACACCTCCATACATGACAATAACTCTATCACAAGTCTCAGCTATCACAGCTAGATCATGGGTAATTAGAAGAATGGCTGCGTCATTTCTTGAATCTTTTAGCTCCATCATTAAATCTAAAATTTGAGCCTGAATGGTCACATCTAGTGCAGTAGTTGGTTCATCAGCAATTAAAAGAGATGGATTGCACTGGAGTGCCATTGCTATCATTATTCTTTGCCTCATTCCTCCAGAAAATTGATGAGGATAGTCATTTATCCTTCTTTCTGGCTCAGGTATTCCGACTGCATCCAACATTTTTATACTTTTTTTAGTTGCTTCCTCTTCTGATAATCCATTATGCTCAATAAGAACCTCATTCATCTGAACACCAACTCTCAAAACTGGATTTAGCGAAGTCATTGGTTCCTGAAAAATCATTGATATATGTCTCCCCCTATAAGCTCTCATTTCTTCGTAGCTAAGATCCAAAAGATTTTGGCCATCATAAATTATTTTACCTGAAACAATTTCACCAGGCGGGTTTGGAATTAAACGATTAATTGAAAGCGAGGTGACTGACTTACCTGAACCAGATTCACCAACAATACCTAATACTTCTCCCTTGTAAATATCAAATGAAACATCATTTACAGCTTTAACCGTACCAGCCTCAGTATGGAAAAAAGTTTTTAGATTTTTAATTTCGAATAATTTATCCATTTTCATCGCAGCCTGGAGTAGACCTTTGGGTCAAACGCTTCTCGCACACCTTCACCAATGAAAACAATGCATAAGAGGGTAAGAAATTGGGCAGTGACCGGTGCAAAAACCATCCACCATTTTCTTATATTTTGTAGACCTACATCCAACATTTGTCCCCAAGATGGTGTTGGTGGAGATAAACCAAACCCTAGGTAATCAAGTCCAACAAGTGCAGTGATTCCTGCCACCACAGCAAATGGGAAATAGGTAATAATTGGAACAAGTGAATTTGGAAGAATATGCTTAAACATTACTTTGAAGTTAGATTGCCCCATACTCAGAGCGGCAGCTACATATGCTCTTGACTTTTCTCGATAAAATTCAGCTCTCATTAAATAGGTCATACTGATCCAATTAACTAGTGTATAAATACCAATTAACAACAGAAATGACGGTTTTAATATCGAGGACAAAATGATAATCACAAAGAGCATCGGAAGGCTTGACCATATCTCGATCAATCTTTGGAAAATTAAGTCAAATTTGCCACCAAAATATCCCATAGCTCCGCCAATAAGAACTCCAATAACATAATTAATTAATGTAAGGATCAGTGCAAATGAAATGGATATATTGAATGCATAGCACAACCTAGCGAATACGTCCCTTCCCGTATTATCGGTGCCTAGCCAGTGCTTTCTTGAAGGTGGTTCATACATTTTATTACCCTCCGTGGTGATATCCTCATAGGGTGAATAGGGATAGGGAGGCATTAAAACCCAGTTACCAGAGCCAATTTGTTCAGCAAATTGGTTCTTTAATTTCCTATATTTTGCTTCTCCGGGTACATCTTGCCCAAACTCTTTGCCTGATATGTAACCTGAAAATATTGGGAAATGAAGTGAACCATCATATTTTACAATAAGTGCTCGATTATTAATTAATATCGGCAGAAGAAAGGATAAGGCATACAGAACCGTCAGTGTAACAAGGGAGTAGTACCCTCTTTTTAAGGTTTTAAATTTTTTCCATCTCCTCTTTAGGATGGACTCATTCATTAGATCTTGCTGATACATCTACTTAATTATTTGAACCTTATTCTTGGATCTACAAGAGCCAGTGTAAAATCGGAAATAATATTACCTAGTAACCTCAAAATAACTACGATAACCAGGAAACCCAATGTCACCGGATAATCTCTTTGTAAAACTGCCTCAAAGGCTAGCTTTCCAAAACCTTCAATATTAAATACCCGCTCAATAAAATAAGATCCTGCAATCACTACACCAATAATATGACCAATGTTTGCAGCTATTGGGATGACACTATTTCGTATTGCATGGCCCCAAATTACTCTTTTCTCACTTATGCCTTTTGCAAATGCGGTTCGGATATAATCCTGACTTAGATTTTCCAATAACCCATTTTTCATAAGAACAGTCAAGGTCGCAAAGCTTCCAATAGACCAGGCAATAATTGGAAGGATCATATGATGTATTTGGTCTAAAATTTTTTGAAAAACCGTCAACTGATCCCAGATTTCTCTTGGAGAGTGAAGTCCTCCTAATGGAAAGAGATCAAAAAAGCTGCCTCCACCAAGCAAAACTAAAAGAACACCACCTAATGCCCAACCTGGTATAGAGTATGCAATGAAAATGGCTACACTTGAACCAAAATCAAATGCAGAACCATGGTTCATTGCCTTTTTAATTCCAAGAGGAATACAAACAAGGTATGATAAAAATATTCCCGTTAAACCAAGTAATAATGATATCCTAAATCTTGGAGCCATTACCTCTGTGACTGGTTTTGCATAAATGTAAGATTTTCCAAGATTACCGGTTAATATACCTGAAAATTCTTTTTGGAAGACAACCGCCTGTGTTGATCCGTCTATTCCAATGCTATCTATTGAGGCACTCCATACTTTGCTTATTACCCCATCAAGTTCTCTTACAACTAAATCATCATTCTTGTCTTTAATAATCTGAACGGTCCAAAGTTTACCATCACGTTTACCAACTCTCTTCTCTGCTATCGTTTGATCAACTTCAAAAGAGACCTCTCTGTGCTTGATTTCCCTGGGCCAAATACCTAGCCATATTAAGTATCTTTGGTAGATTGGCTTATCAAACCCATAAAACCTCTCTAGCTCCTTAAGTGCACTCTCAGGTAGAACATTACCGCCAAACTCACTTGATGATGCTGCTCCCGCTTCGGCGCCACCCATTTGTAATTCCATAATTGCACGATCAATAGGGCCTCCAGGTGCTACTTGCAAAATGGTAAAAACGAGCACTGTAGAGCCCAAGAAGGTTGGGATCATAAGCAAAAGCCTTCTAGAAAAGTATGCGGCCATTATTTTGGTCTAAGGGAATGTTATAAAAAATTCTAGAGATCCTTCCAAAACGTGTGATCCATCTCACCTACATCCAACTGAGCATTAGACCTCATTGCACTTTTAAGTTTTTCTGCTTTTATATCATCAAACCACCAGTGATAAAGAATATCCTCCATTCTACCACCATATTTTGACAACATATAATCCGGATATCCAAACTTATCCCAGAATAGAAGCCTGATGGGCGGTTCTCTAGATAAACCTAGAGCAGAATATCGAGATTCAACAATGATACTATCAATTTCTTGAATGATTTTTACTCGTTTATCATGGTCAAATTCAATATCGTAAAGCGGAAGAAGCTCATCAACCCTATCGCTCTTAAATCCATACATGTTATTATTATTCTTTTGATCTGCCAATGTGGATTTAAACATAGTCTCAGGATTAGGATATACTAGTCCACCCCATGCCTGAAAATCTATTGTAAAGTTTCTGTCCATCAAATTTTTCCATCTAGTAGTTCTATCAATGAATTTTATTTGCATGTCTATTCCATATTCCTTCAGTATCTGTTGCATGGGCGTTACTCTATAATCAGCAGTTTTATTTATTTCAATTGTAAACCTTAACACCTTGCCAGATTCGTTGTGGACAAGAAATCCCTCATCGTTTCGTTTAGTATATCCCGCTTCCTTTAGATACTCTAGAGCTTTTTCTGGATCATAAACATATTTTGGATTGTTAGGATTTTCATATTCACTCCCGCTGTACAAAGAGTTAATAGGAGTATATTCATTATATAATATTTCACGGTTAAACTTTTCTCTATCATAGAGGTATGAAAATGCATACCTAAGTCGTTTGTCATCAAATGGCCACTTTCTCATGTTAAAACCATATCCCCAAGTTCCAGCAGGGGAATTAGAAAATATCCTTTTTTTCTGAATCCATCCCATATTTACAGCTTCAAAATCTGTCTCGTCAACCCACATGGAAGGTTTAGCAATTTCATAAAAATCAGACTCACCTTTTTTCATTTTTTCAAATTCAAGCGTTGGATTATCTTTAACTACTTTTACAGTGATTCGATCAAAATTAAACATATACTTATTCGTTGGATGGTCCTGACCCCACCAATCATCTCTCCTTACTAGAGAATAAGATTCTTGGTTAATGATATCTTCATCTTTAATAAGATATGGACCTGTTCCGGGTAACATTTTAAAATTATATTCTTCGAGATAGGCTGTTCCATCAAGGTCTTTTAGATAGTGTTCTGGTAATATAACCATTCCACCAAAATAAAGCATATTTCTCCAGTTTAGGTCTTTAGACTTAACCTTAACAATATATTTACTTATAGCTTCGGGTCTTTCAATTTTCCCAAATGTAATTTGGGTAGAGGGCATTAGTATTGTTTCGTCCATCCGAATATCATAAGATGCTATCACATCATCTGCGGTTACTTCCTGACCATCTGACCATCTTGCATCTGGATTGATCCTAAAATAAAATTCCATTTTGTCATCAGAAATTTTCCAATGAGAGGCCAATGCAGGTGTTCGCTCAAGAGTGACTGGATGGCTACCTAAAAGGCTCTCATAACACAATGCATTCATTATATAATAATTTTCGGTATAGTTGTAATACTGTCCTAGAGCTCGGAAAGTAGCTGGAAACCGACTTAGGGTAAACTTAAGGTGCCCACCCTTCTTTGCATCAGGGCTTCCATAAAACTTGTAATCCTCATCAGTAAACTTATATGTCTCAAATCCCATGCTTTCAGCAACCTCCTCAAATCCATATCCCCCATCAGCAGGACTAGTAAGTGTGTCTTTAGGTACCAAATCATAATTTATTGAGGTTTTGGAGGTATCTTTTCCACCTCCGCAAGAAAAGATAACAATGCTTGCTAATGTAAAGATAAATATCAATTTTTTATTCATTTTTTTATATGTCTTTGATTCGTTAATAGTTAAGCCGCGAAAGTTAGTATTTGAAAATGTAAATTAATACGTGAAATGCTTATTTTTTATGATTCATGATTAATTGGAACTTCCAGGCTTGGTTGCTAAAACTTTTCCAGCAAAATAATAACCGAACGAAACAAGAACTACCATTGCGTGTGTAGATGTCCAAGATGCCATTGATTTAGCTTTTTTATAATCTCTTTTCCAATCATTTTCATAAAGTTTTTTTATCTGATCTTTTCCGCCACTTTTTTCACACTCTTCTATCAACTTTCTTAATTTTATCATATCCTTCAAAGGAACAGCCTTTAATCCTTTAGATTCTGAAAGTCTTATTAATGGATGGTTGCATGGATTTTTATCTTTGTTCTTTATATCTTTAGCAAAGATGATACCTAAAAAAAGTATTGAGGATATGATCTGCTTCAACGCAGCCCGTAGATAATTTTAATTGAAAAAATTGGAAGATCATCAATCTTTAATTCGGGCCCGGTAACCTTTTGTCTTTGAATACGCCATTCGCTAGCCTTGTATTGGTTATTCATAAAACCAGCTTTTACGTCAACGCCTAGACGAGTATTAATATAATATCGAAATCCTAAAAGACTAGAATAACCTATCCAGTCAGATATCATAACATCTGTCGCACCCATATCTGAAACAGGGTTTTCACTACCTCCAAAGCTAGTAATAAAGTAGTTCCAATCATCTGTCTTATCTCCAGGAGTTGTGTCCATTTCAATTCTTGCCCTTCCCCATATTGGTGCAAGAGTAAAATTCAATTCTATTTTAGGTTTCAAGCGAAAAAATGTCTCTATTGGAAAAATTCTATAGGTAAGAGATCTACGAAATACTGCCTCAGAATTGATTAAAAGTATATTTTTACCAATTTCATAAGATGTAAATGAATTATATCCAATTCTCGCATTATTAAAAAACTCATAATAGATACCCCAGTTAAAGAGCATATTGCGGTTAAAAATTGATTTTGTTGGAAACTGCACTGTCTCATTTTCGTCAAAACCAACTAAGGTTGGTTCATAAAAACCAATGCCCATGTCAATGCTTAATTTCGGTTGTGCTTTGATAACATCACCCACTAAGGGCAACAAAGCCATTATGAATACATAGATTTGACTCTTCATATAGTGATGCTAATTTAAGGCCATGAAACATTTCAGCTCCATATTCCTTTTTGTATTTTCAACTTTACTGTCTGACACCACATCAACAGACGTTAAACACATAGTCATAGATCATAATGGAAATACCACTGAATGTTTTGTCGATTCCATTGGCTATCAATATGTTTACTTTATTCCAAGGGATTCAGTTGACACCGATTCAATGAAATTGAAAAATGCATATTACATTTACAGCGATTACGATAGGATTTTCCATCATAGCTGGAGCTTTGAAGAAAATATAAAAAGGATGGAAAATAGGACAGGAAAAGCCTACACTATTAATGGAGATACGCTTGATTTCATTGATATAAAATTTGATAAAGATATGATAAAACCTGAAGTACTGCTCACAACAGTGCCTGGGAAATCAAAATATATTTCAGTGTTTGACCTTGAAAAAATTGAGACTGATTTTTCAATCATGGCCTATTCAGTTGAGAGAGGCTTTTTCTACTCATTTTACACTTTTCTAATTGCTGCTACTTTTGAAATTATTGCATCTTGGGACAAGGAAAGAAGAATGGTATCTCAAGTTTGGGACCAGTATGATGATCTACTTCCAAAAGTTTCTATCATCGGTTTAAACGAACAGAAGGGCAATGGAGTTGCATATGAGTCATTCACATCCCTTATTCCACTTACAGTTTTGATATCTATGGCATATGATGTTTATAAGGAAAAGAACAAGTTCTACTTTTCTCCTGTTTATGAAAAAAGAGAATTTGGTAGAAACATGCATGTATTTTCTTTAAAACAGCTTTTTAGAAATGGTTTCGACGAAATTATATACAAGTTAGAAAAAAATAGTTTTGGAAGAAAGGTCATTGGATTGTTTCGATAAAAAGAGATGTAAATTATGACAATGAAAGATATGGCATATATTCCTCTTTTTTGCATATTGATATTTTCTTGCACTGAAGATCCGATTACGATCCCAGAACCTGATACGACACCGCCTCAGGCAATTGTCCTCTTTCCAATTGATGGAGAACCAGTCTCCGGTGAAGTTGTTATAGAGGTCAGATCAGTTGATAATGATAAAGTGGATTCAGTCCAATTTCTTATTAATCAGAAAAGGGTGTTTACTAATTCCAGCCAGTCCAATGATATTTTCAAATATACCTGGGATACTGAGGAAACAGTGATAGTAGATGGCGTTCAAGAAAAATTATATGCAGAGGATCAATTTCATTATATATCCGCAATAGCATACGATCCAATTGGAAATAGTTATGCCTCTGTTACAACGAGAAGCAAAGTAGACAACATCGACAATGAACCACCAACTGCATTCTTCTTAAGCCCATTTGCTGGACAATATGTAAGCGATGTAGTCAATATAGAAGTAATTGCAACAGACAATGATAGCATTCAATATGTTAGCTTTTTCATCAATAATGTTTTACAAGGATATGTTCAAGAGTCTCCCTATTTATTTCCTTGGAATACGAATTTAGTTGAGAGCGGAAACTTTTATTCAATTCATGCAAATGTAAAAGATTTAAGTAATAATACTAAAACAATAGCACCCATAAACGTTTTTGTTGATAATGGACTTGAGAGCGATGTAACGCCACCCACTGGAGCTATTGTTAGCCCTCCTGCAGGGCTAACTGTAAGTGGTGATGTACAGATAATTGTTAGCGCTAATGACAATCGCGCAATGAAAGAGGTAGCGTTATCAATCAATGGTACCTATATAACAACGATTGAGCAGCCACCCTTTTTTTACAGTTGGGACACTTCTCTTGAGCAAGAAGATGCAGAGCATACAATAAGTGTAGTTCTTAAAGATCTTGCTGGTAATGAGACCCCTCTGAACCCTATATCAGTGGTGGTTGATAATATCGCGCCAGCAGATATAATTCCGCCAACTGTTATTATCATGAGTCCAGTTGCCGGACAAGAATTAAGCGGAACCATAGACATAGAAGTTATTGCAAATGACAACACTGGAATAAATTATATAGAATATTATATTGATGGACAATCATATTCAGTTGATAGTATTCCCCCATATATCCAAGAATGGGACACGGAAACTGCAGAAGATGATATGGAACATATCATTGCAGCCGTTGGTTATGATAATGAAGGTAATTCTTCGCTTGCGACACCAATTGCGGTATACGTTGATAATCGGGATGACATTGCCCCATCTGGGCAAATTCAAAATCCAATTCCTGGACAAACTGTAAACGGAACTATTTCCATAGAAATCATTGCAACCGATAATATAGAGGTTGATAATGTAGAACTTTCAATAAATGGTATACCCAGAGATACACTAAGTGATTTTCCTTATGTTTATGATTGGGATACTAGCCAAGAAATTGACGATCAGAGTCATGTAATAAGTGCAGTTGTATCAGACACTTCGGGAAACATTGGTTTTATTCCTCCTGTAAGTGTAATTGTGGACAACCAGATTAATGACTCAACTCCACCAACAGGTCTTATCTCAAATCCTATTTCTGGTCAAACCGTAAGTGGAACAGTTGAAATCACCGTGCTAGCTCAAGACGATTACGGTATTGAAAATATTACATTTTTTATTGATGGAATAAATATATCAAATGATAATACAGCTCCTTATTCGTATGCATGGGACACTACAACCCTTGAAAATGGTAGTGAGCATACCATTTCTGCATCCATTACAGATATCGTAGGCCATCAAACGATTCTTCAACCAGTTTTAGTAACCGTATCAAACTGATGAATAAACAATATTTTTACTTGTCAATTGTATTGATGCTGTTCCTAAGCTGCGAGGGACCATTTTTTGATGTCCCAGCTGATGAAGATTCCATTCCTCCAACACTGACAATTACTTTCCCTGCAGATCAATCAATATTGTCTGATTCTGTTTTGATAAGCGCATATGCTTTTGATAACGTCGGTCTTGAAAAAGTTACTCTTTATCTTAATGATTCTATTGTACACGAAAGCACTGAAGGTCCCTATGAATATAATTGGTCTACTCTTGAGAATGCTGAAGATGAATTCCATACCATTAGGGCAAAAGCAGTTGACCTTGCTGGGAATGAGAATTTCACAAATACGATACAGGTACTAGTTGACAATCAGGATAATATAAGTCCAACTGGGGCATTAATATTCCCATTTACAGGTCAAATATTAACAGGTGAAATCACCATAATCTTGGAGGCAAATGACAACGATGAGGTAGCGCTTGTAACCTTATATATTGATGGCGATTCTGTAATGACTTATCAAGAACCACCCTATCGATATGACTGGAACACTCTTGAAGAAATAGATGATGTAATCCATACCATTCATGCTCACATCCAAGACAATGCCGGCAACCAAATAACTCTGGGACCAATAAATGTAACCATTGATAATTATGAATCAGATGATAATATTGCCCCTACTGGAACCATAACCAGCCCTCCATCTGCTTCAACCGTATCTGGTACAGTAAATATTGAAGTTAATGCTTTTGACAATTTAAGAATGGGCCATGTTGATTTTATTATTGACGGTACCGCAGTATTTAGTGACTCCCTGCCCCCTTATTCCTTTAGTTGGAATACCTTGGTAGAGGCCGAAGACTCAGACCATGTGATAAATATTAACCTGTCTGATTCTGCAGGAAATACAACATCATTATATCCTGTCACTGTATTTGTTAATAATGTTGTTGATCCTGATGTTACCCCGCCAAATATTGTAATTTACGATCCTGCGGCAAATCAGACGGTTTCTGGCACAGTTACGTTTTTAACTATTGCTACAGATGACATTGCAGTTGACAGAGTAGAGTTCTATCATAATTACGAACTGGTATTTACCGCTACATCCTACCCATTTAGCTATGATTGGAACTCAACACTTGCGGATGAAGATACAGAACACATATGGCATGCAAAGGCATTTGATACGAGTGGCAATGAAGCACAAACTCAACCGATGGTGCTTATTGTTGATAATGTGGACAATATTCCACCAACTGGCTTTATTCTTCATCCCTATGCGGGGCAGGTAGTCAGTGGTGATATTGAGATTCAGGTTTCTGCGTCTGATAATGTTGGTGTTAATCAAGTTACATTCTTTTTAAATGGAAATATTTTATCTTCAGATTCACAGTCTCCATTTTCTTACAATTGGAATACAACTACTGCTAGCGAAGATGAAGAACATGTTCTTTATGCTAGCATTACCGATTTGCAAGGAAATACTACAAACCTTCCATCCATTTCAGTGACTGTAGATAATGATGACGCTCCAGAAAATGACATTACTCCCCCGTTTGTATCCATTATTACTCCATTATCTACTCAAACTGTGAGCGATACAGTAGTAATCACTGGTTTTGCAACTGATAATCATGAGGTTTCTCAGGTAATGTTTTATGTGAATGATCAATTGATTCAAACCGTTACTGATTCTCCTTTTACTGCATCTTGGATTACATATGATTTACCAAATAGTTCTGAACATATTCTTCAAATAACAGCAACAGATCCCTCTGGAAATCAGTCGAGTGCTCAACCTGTTTTGGTTACCGTTGTCAATGAATATATTGGTACAATAAACAATTTTACAGTTCTGGAAACTGAAAATACTATATCACTTAATTGGGATGCACCTAATAATGCTGAGTCATTTAAAATCTACAAGGATGGTAGTTTTTTGGTAGAAATCAGTGAACAAACCTTTGATGATGTTGTTGATCCAGGTGTAGAGCATTGCTACGTAGTATCTGCAATAAATGGTGTAAATCTTGAGGGTCCGCTTTCTGAAGAGGAATGTGGTACGAGTCTTTATCCACCATCGCCAACACTATCTCTAGCGATTGATGGCTCCCTTGCAAATCTTTCTTGGACATCTGTATCGACTGCAGAATCATATAGACTATATCAGGATAATGCTTTTATAACAGAGCTAACCGTTCTAAATCATACACTAGATATCGGAACTGGAACAAATACCTGCTTTAAAGTTACCGCGATCAATTCAATCGGAACTGAGAGCCTAGTATCTAATGAAGAATGTGGTGCAGGGTCCTAAAGAAAAAGGGTGTCTCCTTCACATGATGTAAGATCGTGCACCAGAGAAATATCAGTAAAGTCTTCAGAATAAAAAGAAATTAATCCTGAATTCGGTTCGTAAAGGTCTATGGTACAATATTAAGGGGCAACAGTATTAGCATAGGTCACATTATCAACAGATAGACTATCGTCTCATTCTTTAACCACTTCAAGCGTATAGTACATCCACTTCCTAAAAATTGACTTGTGTGAATTACATCTGAACATCCAAAAATTAAGACAAGCAGCAATGAGTAAATGCTTTTCATCTACAGTAATTTATAAAGTTAGTATACATAAAAGGCCCCATTAATGGGGCCTTTTTTGAGCGAGAGACGAGATTCGAACTCGCGACCCTCACGTTGGCAACGTGATGCTCTACCAGCTGAGCTACTCTCGCATTTTTGTTTTAAAATTGTTATGCGGTAACTGAAATTATGTAATGAAGACATGGATCACAAAGCTCATTTTGGATAAAATTCAAGTAACCTTGATTTTGATTGGTGAACAATGTAACAGGCACCGAGAAATAGAAAATTTTCTACTATTTTTGACCATCCAACCACTTCGCCTTCTTTAAGTCCACATCCACAATCAATATTAAATCCCCTTAATATCGCTTGAGCAATCAAAACAATAAATAAAGCCAAAAGTCCTCCGCTAATAAATGTATTAGCATTTATATAAACTCCAAAAATAATGCCCAAACCAATAATTAATTCAAGCCATGGAAGAATTATTGCAATCGAATTTTCTAGTCCAAATGGGACAACATGGTAGTTAGATATATCTCGAGCAAATTTTCCAGGATCTAATATTTTATCATAGCTAGCATAAATGAAAATTAGGCCTAATAAAATTCTTATAACTAAAATTAATACTGGATGAATTTTATTCATTATAGTCAATATCTAGGCCTGATTCACTCCATGTTTTCCAACCACCCTTGAAGACGAGGATATTATTAAATCCATATTCTTGCAGGTCATAGGCAAGATCTTCACTTGATCCACAATCATCATCGCTACAATAGATAACAAATCCCCTATCAAAACCAATCAGTGTTGCTATCTCATCGGATAGTGCATCAGTATCATCATTATTAATTGCACCCGGAATAAAACCATCTTCCAAGTATTCCTCCGAGCGCGCGTCTACAAAAAGGGTACCATTTTTCTGGAGGTTCATCGCAGTCTCTAAATTAATTTCCCTTACGCTGGGTACATCTATATTTAACTCGATATTATTAGTGCTGTTTATCTTTTCCATTGGTTTTGCTAACCAGGAAATACCACCATCCCTTAAAGCATTAAAACTGGCACCACACAAAACCGAGATTCCTGTTATAATTAAAACTTGTTTAAATAATTTTATGTCCAATCGCTGAACCTAGTGATCGTGCCCTGCATGACGATTATTTTTGTTTTTATTTCGGGCTACTGGTTTCTTTTTTGGAGCCAGAGAGTCACAGGTTTTCACTGAAGAGGTAACAAAAGCCAATAGCTCTTCATCATCTCCAACTTTATTGTTTAGTGGATTTGTTTGAAATTTTAGAGTGTTTACTGCTGAGGCAATCACTTGCTCTGAGTTTTTTAAATCTTCCCTATATTTTTTTATAAGATTTAGTACATTTTCTTGATCTGCATAAATTTCTTCAAGATTCTTTTCTGGGTCTTTTTTCTGGAGCTTATCAAATCTTTTTTGTACTGATTTAATCTTTTTCTCTTCGGCTGATATATCAACAAATGGCACACCTTTTTCTTTGACATCCAAGGTTAAGGTCATAAGGTATTTCCCTTGCTTGCCGCAGGAATACATAAATGGTCCATTTTCTTTTTGAGGACTATTTGTTCGGGACATGCTTGTGTTGCCGCTTGTAACTATAAAATCAATATCTGGCAGCTTTTCAGGTAACCCATTTTGAGAAGACCTACTAGCATTCACTAGCGCGACGATGATATCTACTTTGTTTTCTAATTCTTTTGCATACCGATTACATGATTCAATAAAATCATCTGACTTAATGAATTCCATTGTATCCGGAATAAGATCAGTAGCTCCTATTACCCCGATTTTGAGCTCTCCTCTTTCAAAAATAATATAAGGATCAAATAGAAGTTGACCTGATTTGGAATCTTTTAGATTCGATGAAATAAAAGGAATATCTGTTTTCTTTACCATTTCCTGTAGAAACGATAAACCATTTAGTACCTCATAGTGCCCAACATTTATTACATCGCATCCAACTTTCTGAAATCCCTCCATTATTGCATTCGCACGGAAAATCTCAGAATTTTTATTGGTCGCATCAATGTTCTTTGTACTAAAAAACAGATCACCTGCATCCAAGATCAATGGATCGATCCCGGCATCTCTCATTTCTTTGATTTTAACATATTTTCTAGACAGACCGCCTAGGGGATTCTTCTTTCAGCCACAAGGGTCTAACTGGCCATGAACTGATCCTGACATTACCATAGTAACAGTACCATGGGCTGAGGTTTTTGTACAAGACCACATGGTCATGAACATCATTATAAATAAAAAGTAACTCTTAATTGATAATTTCATTTGTTTTTATCCACCACTAAGTTTCACATCGTACCCTTTTTTTGAAAGGATTTCTTTGACTATGTCGCGCTTATTGCCTTGTATAAGTATCCTGTTTTCTTTGAATGAACCTCCAACTCCGCATCTTTTTTTTAGCTCTTTTGTCAAATTGACCATTTTTTCATCTTCATGAACCAAGCCTTTAATAACGGTAACTATTTTCCCACCGCCTCTCCTATCAAGGTGAAGGCGTACTTTCTGTTGAGATGGTTTTGGATGATGGATATCGGTTAATTCATCATCTCTGTAAGAACCATTATCAGTTGAGTATACTATTCTAGAGTTGGACATTTATTTAAATTCAAACAAGTAAATTCTAAAAATGTTTCATTTTAAACTTAATAAAAATACTAATTTTTTATGTTAATTACACTCCATCAATAACAAATCGATGCCAACAAAACTTTTCAGAATAGTCTCTAACATTTGTATTTACTCTATTTTCTTTAGTCTAAATATCTTTTCCCAATCAAATGAAAAACTAACCGGAGATATAAAAGAATCTGGCATCTACCATAAGGATATAGTACTTAAATGGAGGCCAGAGAATAAGGAGCATGACCTTCATACTCTAGGGATTAGGGAAGCACGATTTTCATTTTCAAATATGAAGTTTACATACACCAATAATGATACATTGACCAACGCAGGAATGACATTTTCTGGACCTAATCTGACGATAAAAGATTTTGTTATTCAATCAAATATTAGATCAAAAAATTGGATAACTACCGAAAAAATAAACCGGCTAAATCGAAGAGAACGCACACCAAAGGAAGCTATTTCAATCATTGCAAATGCAATTGATTTATATTTAATGGATCATGATACCCTGCCATCTAATCTAAATGAACTCATCATTAAAAATTATATTTCAATGGAAGCCCCTCCCTTTGATGACAATACATGGATGTACTCCTTACATCTACCTGAAAAAATTGTTTCAAAACCAACATTCTTAAATCTTGTACCCGGTAGAGATCCTTTGCTATTTGACTGGAATTCAAGAACATTTCAAGTAGATCCGGGGAAGGATTCTCTGTATAGTGTACCGCTTGTTGATTGGAAATATGTATTCAAGATTAATGAAATATCTCAATTATATTCCTCAAATCTTGAACTAATTCTTAAGCCAGATACTTTAGATTTTGAGATTATGGTAGAGAAGGCATTATTTAAAATATCAGGGTGTTCATTTACTGCGGTCCCCAATGATATTATTGATGAGAGATCAAAAATTGTCCTTCCTGATTTAGTTCTTGAAGGTGAGAATATTGCACTTGATATCAAAAAAAATGAAATCCCTATTATTCACAGAGGAAGTGTCAGCTTTAAGATTCGCAATTTTGAAATAAAGATACCCAACGATCTAAAAGAGGAACCTGAGATACAATCTATGCTGGATGTAATGGGCATTTGGAATAATTCTCTTATGGTACGGATGTTAGAGATGGAAGTTAACCTAATTAATCAATTTACTGGAGATGCCAACTTCAAATTCCATACACCTTTTATTAAAATATCTATCAATGGTGACTTTAGTATCAGGCAAAATGGATCAAAGCCAGAGGTCTATCTGCATAACACTAAAGTTAGAATTAATCCAATTGCACTTGGAATGAGAAAGTATATCAGAAACTGGGAAAAAGATAACGGAAGAAAATTTTCAAGAAAGGGTGCTACAATAATCTTGAACATTGACGGCCCGCTTGAGAAACCAACAATTAGAGGTTTTTAAATTGGTTATTTTGAATAATTAAGCATCCAGTTGTATATCTCTTTATTTTCATAGGTTTGGGTCCATGAGTCATGTTCAACACCTCCATAAACAGTCAGAAATACATGATCATTTACTGGACTTAGTGCTTGAAATATTATAATAGAATCGTTGACCGGATGTACGTCATCATGGTCACCATGGAATAGCCATATCGGAAGTTGATTAAGTCGCTGAATGTTATCCATTTCAGCACCTCCGCAAACCGGTATAATAGCGGAAAATAGCTCTGGTTCTTCTAATGCTATAGCAAGAGTACCTAGCCCCCCCATGCTAAGACCAGTACCATAAATTCTATCTGAATCTACTCGATAGTCATGCTCTACTTCCTTTATTAGAGATATAAGAGAATTTACATATTCAGTTCTATCCCAGTATCCCTCCTCTGGACATTGTGGTGCAATACATATGAAAGGGAATTTGGCACCTTCGACAACCCGTTTAGGAATTCCGTGAATTTTTACTTTTTCTAAGTTAGTTCCCCTTTCCCCTGCCCCATGCAGAAATAGGACCAGAGGGTAATCCTGTTTGTTTTGTTGGTAATCATTAGGTAAGTAAAGCAAATAACTTAAATCGACTTCCTCCGGATTTTTCTCTTTATATCTTAAGGTTATTTCTTTCATGCCGCCTTCTCCCTGAATGATGGTTACGTTGATAATAACAAAAATATTTATTAATAGTCTGCTCATGACTATTCAGATTTTAGACTAATAACTTGTTTAATAATTATACTATCCGACCTAGGGTTTATTTGACCATTGATAGCTTTATTGTTTCAGTAATACTGCCTGAAGAGAGCCTAAAATAATAGACTCCTGCACTTACTAAAAGGCCGTCTTGATTCTTCCCGTTCCAGATGACAACTTTTTTTCCAGCAGATTGGTTTTCCCTGAACAGGGTGGTAATTTTATTACCTCTAATATCATAAATTACTCCTTCAACTAATACTTCATCTGCCAACTGATAGGTAATTGTTACTATTGGATTAAATGGATTTGGAAATGCATTATTTATTCTATATTCATCAAAATAAATTTTGTCTTCTATGTTTACATTTTCGCAATTCGATGTATTTTGATCACCCTGATTTCCATCAATACAATATGGTAATTCTGAACACAAATTATTGCCGGAGATATTAAAACTTGATTGATCATCCCAGTCCAGTTCAATATTACAGATTTCATCAGGAAGGTATCCGAATAGATTATTATTCTGTAATCTTAATCGTTCAAGATTTTGGAGATTATTAATGTTTATAGGAATCTCTCCAGTCAAATCATTATCATTTAGGTAAAGGTGGATGAGGCCTGATAATTCAAATAGCTCAGGAGGAATAATATCATAAAATAGATTTTGATGAATATAGAAATTTTTTAGTTCTACCATATTCCCGATATCACTGGGTATTCTACCTGAAATTTGATTATTGAATACATTGAAATATTCAAGATTAATTAAGTTGCCAAGTGAATTAGGCAAAACTCCACTTAAGGAATTAACGTATAGCTTTAATTCTTTAAGATTAACCAGATTTCCAATTTCAGCAGGTATGGCTCCCGTTAAATCATTTTGAGAAAGATTTAAGTACTCTAAGGCCACCAGATTTCCAATTTCAGCAGGTATGGCTCCTGTTAAATCATTTTGAGAAAGATTTAAGGATACTAGATTGGTAAAATTCCCAATATTTTGACTAATGTTTCCAGTGACTCCAGAGTTTGATAAATCTAACTCTAATACATCATGTGCATAATAGAGTGAGTCAAATAGTTCAAAAACACCTTGGCATTCAACAATTTCCTGATTTCCAATGAATGCCTCCAAACAATCGGGGTAAGGAGGACAAAAAGAGTTATTGTCAATGTTAAAGTTTAATGGGTTACTAAAACCGATTCCAGATTCACAAATATTATCGGTAATGATACCTGTAAACTGATTATCATTCGCATGGAATTCAGATAGAAACATCAACTGGCCTATCTCAAAAGGAAGTTCTCCGCTTAGTTGGTTATGGTCAAGAGATATTTCAACAAGTCCTGTCATATTTCCGATGCTACTTGGTACGGTTCCACTTAGCTGATTATGTGAAAGATCCATCGACATTAAATTAGTTAGACTTCCTAATTCTTCAGGTATCCCTCCTGTTAATGAATTATGGCTTAAGTTGAATCCTAAAAGCGTTTCCATCGATACAATTTCATGGGGAATAATTCCCTCGAGGTTGTTATTGGAAAGATCTAAAAACATTAAATTTGAAAGTTGTGCAATTGTATTTGGTATACCGCCAGAAAGTCCTTGTCCTGAAAGGTTCAGCTCATATGTGATATCAATCTCATAACAATTATCCCACAGTTCAATCTCTCCATCGTTACATTGCGCTAACAACCATTGGAATGAAATACATAAAAGTAATATGAAAGGATTTTTTTTCATTATAAATATTACAAAGGTTATATATTTCTATTAAGGTAGATCTTATGATTCATATTGATGTAATTAATCAATCGATAACTCATCTGCTATAGGTAGAACCTTTCCAAATGATTTTTGTTTATGTTCATATTCCTTGATAATAAATCCATACAATACAACACCAATAATATATAGAATTGCTGTGATTAGAAATATTTCATAATATTTAAAATTCAGAAGCCTAAGCCACTCAAATAATTTTGCACTTATGAACCAGGAGGCGCTCCATAAACTTGAACTCAGTGCACTAATTAATTCCTGATTATTCTTTCCAACATAATTCATCATTAGTTCGTTTGATGCTGGGTGAGCCATATGCATTAAGGGCTGACGCAGAACGTATGCAGAAACTGCAATGTAGACTGCATATTCATATGAAACATAAATCTCAGTGATAGACATTATCACCAAACAAGCAATAGCCAGACTCTGGACCACAACAATCGTCATCCAATAACCGTATTTCTTCCTAAGAGTTGGAACCAGAAGAGAAAAGATAAATACTAGCATGGCAGTAATACTACCCATCATACTATAATCGCTAGAATCAAAACCAAAAATCGAATTAAAAAAGAGATTAACAAAAGGTATGGTAAGGCCTGCTCCTACGGATATCAAGACTAATGGTGATATAGCCTTAAAAATAATTTTCCAATCATAAAATTTGCTTAACGAAAAAATATCTTTTTTTGGATCGGGACTATCCTGATCATTTTCATCAATTTTCCATGCGAAGTAAACTGAAGAAATACCAATGATTGTAATGAGCCATAGGGTGTTTCGTTCATCTAGGGATATAATTATTTCATTAACATTAATAAATGATATCCAATCTAATGTACTAATGATAAGACCTGAGAATATTGTTGACAAAGACCAGGTTGAGGCACTTAAGGACAAGGCTTCAGAGCTATTATCGTGGTTTGTATGTCTTATTATAAATGGTAATGAACAGACCCTCATCAGCATCATACCAATACCCCATGCTAGAAAGGATAATTGAATCATAGGGACAACGGAAAAATGAATGGACTCTATTATCATTACACTGGTTACTGGAACCATTAATGCTGATAATTTAAAGAAAGGTTTAAGTTTTTTCCCTCTAATATATATTCCCAATGGAAGAGCAAATGCCAATGCACCAATAAATCTTAGCGAATTATATGAAGCTATTTCAGGGTCTGAAAATCCTTGTTTACGAAGATAAATATTGAGAACAAGAATAAATGCAACATGGATAAGACTAAGATTGAATTCAAGTAAAAATAGCAAGTGAATATTTTTGGGCAGAGAGGTGTAACTGCGAAAAATATTTTTTAACATCAAAAATATTTATTAATTATACTGCAAATAGTATAATTTTTTTCAAAAATCCAATGATGAAAAATGCTGCAATTGGAGAGAAATCAATTCCTCCTGAATTCAACGGAATATTATTTCTAATTGGTCCAAGAATCGGCTCAGTAATAGAAAGAAGGAAAATAGAAAACTGACTATGAGGGTCATGTGGTATCCAACTAAGGAATACCCTAATTAATATTAGAATTTGTAGTATATCAAAAGCTGTGCTAATAATAAACGTTAACAAGGTGCTCATAATGCTAGTAAGGCGTTTTGCAATTCATGGATTTACAATCATCCTATAAGATAATAGGCAAAAAAACAAAATTCATTAATTAAAATTTCTGAAAAATAAATTAGGCTTTGATTGACCATATTTACCAACTCAACATGCAAGTGCACCCATTGGATCCCATGGGTCTAAGTGAATTGCATCTTCATTATTAAAAAGATCAACCAACTCATCTGGAAGGTGATTTTTATGGACTACAACCTCATAGTTGTATTCGTCGAACCATTTATCAGACATGATATTATATCCCTTTTCTCCTCCTTTTGTTCCCCAACTATTTTCGACTCTCCACTTAACAGGCTTATTATGTAAATCCAGGTCTACACCAGTAAAGAGCATGGCATGTGTCATTTGACTGTCTCCATACTCTAATCTTGTGGCCTTATCCATTCCAAACTCTAAATTGTAGAAGGAATCATAATCAAATAAATCCATATCCATGACACCTAGTTCACGATGAAAATGCTTACTAACATCACATCCGAACCAAACAGGTTCATCAGCCAACAAGGATTTAACAGCAGCTTCTTTCATTTTTTCACTATCAACATTTAGATAACGAATAGGGTTACCCTCAACTACATTACCCAAGTAGTCTACCGTATAGACTTTATTGTATTCTTTATCGGACATAGGACAATTAATTAAACATACGTATTCATCAAGATTGAGACCCACATGATCTTTGTAGAAAGACTGTGGTGTCATATCGGTAAAACGAATAAATTTCTTTTTCTTGTCCCTTGACTGCCAATTAATTTTTGTTGGAGGTGTTCCTAAGTGAATGGTAAGCATTTTATAGATGTCCTGCAGCATCAATTGCTTTTGTTTTAATAGATCATCATCACCCACCCCGTCACTAATTGCATGCCGTAGAACTTTAGCATTTTCTCTTAGCTTCCTGGTAATCATTCTATTCATATATCTAGAATTACTGGATGAGTAGGATTCAGGCATCTCAGTTTGAGGTACTACACCATATTTATTTACAAGGTTAACCCACATGTCCCACTGACCTCCATCCTGTATTGGATTGGACAATAGATGCATGATTAACCTGCTGTTCCAATCCTCCTTGGCTATCTTTATTATTGATTCTAAAAAGTAGTTAGACTTTTCAAGTTTGTCCCAAAACATGAAATAACTTTGTGAAAATTGGAAATCTTTTATAGAATATTTTCTGCCAAGATATATTCTAAAAAGATTCAACCCAGCAAACCCCCAACAACGGCCGCTTGATTTTTGATTAGTTATAGGCATTTCACCATTGATTACATCTGAGAAAGAATGATCAATTTTTCTGTAATGGTCCCAATCCATGGCAACTTCAATTAGATTGTTGCGAAAAGTTGCATTTCTTATAGATCTAACATGAGAATCTGAGCTCGTTAAATTTTCAAACTCATTAATTGTATTTTTATCAATTGGCTTCATTCTTTCCCTATTTATTGTTTAAATGCTAAAGTAATATTCAAAATATAACCATGGTTTTAGTACAATATCTTCAATTCAAAATCGGATAATCGGAGAAAATCATTTCAGCAATAACATCCTACCTTTTTTAAAATCAGTACCAGTTTTAATAGTGTAAAAGTAAAACCCAGTTCCAAGATCTATACCATTATCATCAGCGGAATCCCACAAAACTGACTTTAATCCTGCCTCCTGAAATCCATCATAAAGAGTTCTTACTTTTCTTCCCATTATGTCATAGATATTAATTTCAACCTTCCCACTCACTAGCAGTTCATACTTAATATTTGTAGCCGGATTAAATGGATTTGGGATATTATCAACGTGGTCTATTAGAGAATGCCTTGGATATCTATCCAATGGAAGGTTTGATTTATCAAATATGATAAATTCCTTTTGCTTTTTCGCGTAAGGATGTTTTACAGGTGTAACAACAACATTGATTTGAGAGTATGGTGTATATCTTCCACCATGTGAAAAATTATAATCTAATTGAATATCTATTTGCTCTTGTGCATCAATTGTGTCAATACCAGTCATTATTGGAATCCATTTTTGATTGTCTGTTACAGTATATTGATATGGTTGTCTGTAATCACTCTCGTTTTTAATAGAAATAGTAACAGTACCACTAGAGTCAATTACAACTCCGTTCATATCTACCCCATCCAAACTGATGTATGAATACGGACTTGCCATAAGCGAAAATGCGTCAGGATGCAGGGAAGGAATTCGAAATGCTCTGTACCAGCCGTAATGCTGATTTCCTCTCA
>JAYNUL010000005.1:35282-36598 GCA_038281125.1 Fidelibacterota bacterium
TGCAGGGAAGGAATTCGAAATGCTCTGTACCAGCCGTAATGCTGATTTCCTCTCATCTCCCAAACAATCTCCTTATCATAGGTGACTTCTAATATTGTGGGCCTATCTGGGTTTGCGCCAACTCCTCTCGTAAAAATTAACCTGTTATTGTTTTCAAGAACCTGCATACTACCACAAGCGTGGCCATATAATGCAGGCGGAAGACTGTATTCCCAAACAATATTGCAGGTAGAATCCTCCAAGATCTCAAACTCAATGCCCCTAGAAATACGGTTACCGTGTTCAAACAATTGATTACTGATATTCCCATTATCAAACAACGTATAATTTCCATTTTCCAATTTGACAATATGATGCTGGAAGTTAAACAGTAAATTATTTCCGAGGTAAGATGAGCCATTAGCAATGTATGGAGGTGGTAACGTGATATTGAATAGCAATTCTCCAGAAGGATAATCGATCTTTGAAATTCTTGATAAATGCCTGCTCGACATATAAATCGCACTCTCACTTTCATCAAACCATAATGCATTTGAATGAGTCCAATCGTATTCCATGTAAATGTAACCATCCATCCATGTGTGACCATGATTATCAAAGTCTTCCATCTGAAAGTGATCAAATGGATTCCAATCCCAAATGATATCTCCACTTTCATTTAATTCAATAATTCGTTGTCCATACCACGGAAATTCATGGGTGGTATCATCTGCCGCAAAGCCTAGGCTCTGAAATATATTCGTCAAACCATTATCAGATGGAATAGGTCCATTTAAATACGTGTTCTTCATTACGAAGTAGGTCTTTCGAGATGTCTCTTTCATATCATGAGGATCAACTCTAATATTTGATGCCCAAAGGATATCCATGTCGTAGTTGATTTTACAGGCTGTATTTGCAGGGAATGAATGATCACTGTTACCATAGAGAGTACCATATTCATCAACATGATTTATTTTAAATTTATAGCTACCATCATTCCATATTTCATTACCTTCCTTATCAATCACAAAAGTATGGCGATTAGGACTGGCTCCTCCAAAGATGGTTACACCTGGCTGTATTAAGGAGTCAGCGTGGTTTGTAATGTACCTGTAACCAAGCTTTGAATTTTTTGTGTGGAATGTTTTTGGACCAATCCAATTACCGTAGTTACCATCTTCATAAACTGCCCTTATCTTCCATTGATAGGAGTTGTCCCAATTAATATTTGATTTTAATATAAAAACATTGGTGGACAAACTGTCATAAGTAAAAAATGAATTGGTATTTATATCATGCAACTCTAATTGGTAACTGGATGCCTCCGGCTGTTG
>JAYNUL010000006.1:0-34981 GCA_038281125.1 Fidelibacterota bacterium
TTTTGGTTGTGATATAATAATATACCATCTCCGCCTGCCCAAAGTTCATTATCATAATGAATCAAAGAATACAATGGTGTTGGTGTCATATTTATCGTCTCTTCAAATGAGAATAAATTCGAAGATGAAGAGCTCAAGTTATACTCTGAAATTCCTTTTGAAGTAGAAAAGTCTTGGCTACCAATGTATAAAACGTCATTCGAATGAAATAATGATTGGACATCAGTATTAGTTATGTGGTCTGGTATGATTGAAAAAGACTCCATAGTTTTTGTTCCGTGAAATATATTTCCATCATCATCGCCAAAAAAAATATTTCCGTGATTACCAATGTATCCTGTGGTAATACTAGTCCTTCTTCCAAGTCCATCAATTAATTCATTACCATTAAAAATCCAGCCATCGATTATAGTATAGGTACCTAGAATTTCACTTAAAGATTTTTCACCAAAATAGGGACCACTGCTCCATTCAACTTCAAATTCATCTGGATTAGGATAAATACCAATTAGCAAACCAGATGAGTGATCAACTTTCACATAGGATGACCTTGCATGAAGCCATACAAATTTCTCACTAGACCCAATCCTTTGAATACGGTCATATTTTGAAAGTCCTAGATTTTCTAGTTCTATTGAGTACCAATCACCTTCCCGTGAAAAAGAGTATTGTAAATAGTTCGTTGAGGCAGCCCATAAAAGTCCAGTTACCTTATCAAAATGTACTGCACTAACAAAATTATCTTTTAAGCCTTGTGCTGTTGTAATTGGCTCATCAAAATAATTTCCAAATAAGTTAAATCTTTTTATTCCTCCCATACTTGTTGCGACATAGGAAAATGTGAAACCTTCAGTTATAGAATTTATTTTTCCACTGCCCTTAAAAATGACCCAGTCAAATGGTCTAAATCTTGGGTCTGGTTGGCTTTTTATCTGAATGATAAATATTAGAAAAAGTAGAAAACTTTTAACCTCTTTAGACATCAAATTATTTATTACCTTTTTGGACTTCTTCTCCTATTTCTGGACCAATTTCTATTTCGATTATTTTTATCATTGTTTTGGTTTCTATTGTTTCCTCTAGATAAACCAGGACGAATTTTCCATATATGTCCATGGTCTAAAAATATAAGTACTGAAGCAAAATGCTTTAAATCTCTGTCAGTCGGAGATGATAATATTATTGTTGTACCAAGTGTACGGTTCATGGATGTGATTTTTGACCTGAAATCCTTCTCCATTTTACTATTAAAGTACACTGAATAATCATCAATTAATAGAACACGGGGATCTGCTTCGCACGCAAGAATCATACCTAACCAATTCATTTCACCTTTTGAAATACTTTTAAGATTTCTAGACCAAAGATTTTTAAAACTTCCATCTTTAAAGTATCTATTTTTGATTATGTTTTTCTTTTTCCCAAACTTATCTGCTATGTAGGATGATACTTTAGAATTAGGTGTATTTAAAGATAAACTCTTTGTGTAAAAAATGTCATCGGGTGTTTGGATCTTGCCGAGCCAACTTTTTTTATATGTATCATCCTCATACAAAACTGTTCCAGATGACTCTTTTTCAGTACCAGCAAGTATATTTAAAAGGGTCGATTTTCCACTTCCAACATTGCCAACTATACCATAAATAGTACCTGGATGGATATCCAACTTTTTTAAGTCTAATGCAGTTATTGATCCATATTTCTTTTCAAGATTATCAACCTTGAAAATTAGCCTTTTCATTTTTGCCATTTTCTAAGTTCCTTTTGGAAGCTTTAATTCCATATGATAAAGGAAAATAAAAAGCGAAATATTATTCTATTGTTGCTCCAACCATCTTTCTGCGTCTATAGCAGCCATGCAGCCTGATCCAGCTGCTGTTACAGCTTGCCTGTATACATGATCCTGTACATCTCCACATGCAAAAACTCCATCAAGATTTGTATGTGTTGAGTCCGGATTTGTAATAATATATCCTGATTCATCAAGATCAATCATGCCTTTGAAAAGTGATGTATTTGGAACATGTCCTATAGCCATAAAAATACCATCACATGCTTCATTTGACATCTCATTCGTTAGTGTATCCTTGAGCATGACTGATTGGACACCCGTGTCTTTTGTGCCAATAATTTCATCAATGGTTTGATTATACCTGAATGATATTTTAGGGTTTGAGACTGCCCTCTCTACCATTATTTTTGATGCACGAAATTCTTTTCTACGATGTATAATAACAACCTCAGAGGCAAACTTTGTCAAAAAAGTAGCCTCTTCCATAGCTGAATCTCCACCACCAACGACCAAGACTTTTTTATCTTTGAAAAAGAATCCATCGCAGGTTGCACATGCTGATACACCATGTCCCATTAGTCTGGTTTCAGACTCTAGACCTAGTAAGCGTGCAGATGCACCAGTAGATATAATTATTGCTTCTGCAGAATATTCTTCATTATTCGCATTAACAACAAAGGGACTCTTTGAAAAATCAACGCTGTCAACTGTTTGAAACACACATTCAGCTCCAAAACGTTTTGCTTGTTTTCTGAACTCGTCCATCATCTCTGGACCCATGATGCCGTCTGGAAACCCTGGGTAGTTTTCAACATCAGTTGTAATTGTAAGCTGACCTCCTGGTTGGGCTCCTTCAAAAACAAGTGGCTCAAGATTTGCTCTTGCTGCATAAATAGCAGCGGTCAAGCCTGCAGGTCCAGACCCAATGATGATAATTTTTCGCTTCATTTCCTTTTTATTTATTTAAATAACTTCGTTTAAAACCTCGGTGATATTCCCTTTAGGAACGGCACCTACAATCTGATTTACTACCTCCCCATTTTTCATAACAAGGAGTGTGGGAATACTCCTTACACCATATTTCATGGCAGTGTTTTGGTTTTGATCGACATCAACTTTCCCAACCTTAACCTTTCCATCATATTCTCCAGCTATTTCTTCAATCACAGGTGCAATCGCCTTGCAAGGGCCACACCAAACAGCCCAGAAATCAATTAAAACTGGTAGGTCGGATTGTGCAACGTCAGACTCAAAATTTTCGTCTGTGAATTCATGTACATTAGTAGACATTGTATCTAATTCTCCCGAATGTTAATAAATTATAGAATCTAAATTAGTTTATCTATAAACACGGTTGGTATATAAAAATATTATTATTTCTTAAGACCTAACGCTGATTTTAATATAACCTCACCAACAAATGTTCATTATTGGAGTGTTGTCCTTATATCAATTGAATATTTTTTCTCATCAGTTATGATATTATCGATAAGGACTGTATCATTCCCCAAGTTTTCTCCAGTTAAACTCAGTACAATATTTATCATTTTGTATTGAATTGATTTCGATATTTGAAGGCAATAGTTGACATTATTTTGAAACTCCTGATCTATTAACATGTTTGAACTATTAATATACGTTAAGCTTCTCTTTCCGTTGATAATTGCAGCTAAATTGAAATCAAAGTATTTGTTATGAATGAAAAGTTGATTTTTAAAAATTTTATCAGGCATCATTTGCAACTTTGAAAAATTGCTAGAGTTAAAATAAATAACAGTTGATGAAAACCTAAAACGTTCGACATATGGTTGCAGCTCAAAATGAATACCAGTTCCTGACTTATTTACCTTTCCAGTATTTTGCGGGATATTCATAGCATTTCCGATAAGTGGGATTTGTTTTATTTTATCTTGGTAGGTCTCATTAAATAGGTTAGCTCTTAATAGATATTTCCATTTGTATCTTTCATAATTGACACTTTTTTGATAAACAAGTTCGATTGATGATTTTTCTTCTGGCAAAAGCCTTTTATCATCAAAAAGTATCAATGAATAAAGCTTGCTCTTTATAACATCCTGCAAATAAGGAGTTCTATTTGATTTTCCAAATGATAAATAGACAAAACTATTTTTGTTCTCTTTTTGACTTTCTAATTTTGTACTTATTTGAAGGCTATGATCGTCCCAATAATTTGAAACAATATCAATATCTGAGTTGGGGTCTTTTACATCGGTGGTTCTTTCCTTACTAAAAACTGCTTTAACATTTTTAAAAGATATTTTAGTATCATTATTGGGATTGGGAAAAAATGATTGAAGTGACCAGGTCAAGATTGAATTTTGTCTATCAATTAAAAGTATATTTGAATCTTGGTTCCATTTAGATTCAATAATTTTTGAATTTGTAGCGAATGTTAACATATGGTTGTTGAAATCTTTTTCAACCGTAAATCCTAATGATCTACAAATATCATCGATTTTGAGCGCGTCTAATTGATTATTATTATAACCCAATCTATCTTGATATAATCCGTTAATTCTGATTCGACCTGTTAATGGACTCCATTGGTCGACTTTAGCAAGAACAGTATTCCTACGGTACTCTAATGAATCTTGGCTATAGAAATCATATTGATTTTCAAGGTTTTGAAAGCCTGATACACTTACTTCAAGATTTTTTCGATTAGTAAATCCAACACTTGAAAAGTATTTTCTTCCGAATGTACTAATTAATGAACTTGCGGAATCTGCATAATGAACAACATGATCCCTTTCTTTAATTCCTCCATTAACCATTACTTTTTTAAGGCTGATGGCTCCAAATCCATCCAATCCTGAATTATTATCTTTATTACCGTATCCATTTATGGATAATTTGTTTTCATAACTCATTATTGGCAGGTAGTGAATTGATTCTGATGATGCCGAAAACTTGCTATGCCCTCCTTTAGAAATGATTACCTCAGAAAGGCCTGTGGCAGATATTGGAACAAGAGTATTAAGTGGGCCTTCAATGTTATTTATTTTCACACCCCCAAACAACACATCCATCTCATTGCTTGGTAATCCATCAATCATGAACATTTTTTTTCCATTCATCTTCTTTTCAACCATGATTGATTTATCCCATTGAATCACAGATTCTATTCGATTTAAACCTCGCTGGAGCATGTCATTCATATCATAAGATGTTATATTGTCTCCATCCCTCGATATTACAAACCCAATTGATGTATTTATGGAATCGAGGTAATTCACTTCAATTATTTTTACCAATTCAATTACAGTATTGTTTTTATAAGGAATCACATTTATCTCTTTTGGATGGAAGCCATTTAGGTCGAAACTTAATCTTTTGTCTTTAATAGGAATTTCAAAAAAAAACATTCCATTTTCATCAGTTTTTGTGGTGGTTTTTGAGGGTAATGATTCTATGTGAACATTTGATAAATAAGTATCAGAGTCGCTTTTAACCCTACCACTAATTGGTTTGGATTTTCCTAATAATTGAGATGATATAAAAAGTAAAACCAGAATAGTATTCATTGAAAATTTCAGCATTACAGTTTTTTCAGTCCTTTAAAAGACTAGATAGAGGTATGTTTTCCTTTTTTTCATGAATTAGACAATTACTCTTTCATGATTTTTGAAAAGGTTTAATTTTTATCCTTGAAATAAAACCACCCCATCATACAAAGTGCATATATTAGAGCATAAAGGATTGCATTTTGAAAAGTCAGGTTATCATCAAAGTAGCGCCATAAAAGTAGAGAAATTACCAGAACCTCTACAATTATAAATTGCCTTTGTATTTTGTTCACAATGATTTTGAGTTTTCAAATTCTTGCATCGCAGATACTAGAGCATCCACACCCTCTTCAGGCATAGCATTGTATAGTGATGCCCTAAATCCTCCCACAGAGCGATGTCCTTTTAAAGTTTTTAGACCTTGCTGATTGCAAAATAATAAAAATTGGTTATCCTCCATGCTTGGATCTGTATGAACAAAAGGAATATTCATCATGGAACGATCCTCTTTATTTACTAATGAGGTAAATATGCTATTCCTCTTGATCTCTGCATATAGCTTCTCTGCTTTATTAATATTTCTCTTCTCCACCTCTAGAACACCACCCAAATCTTCTATCCATTTTAAGGTTTCATTTACCACAAAAACTGATAACACAGGAGGAGTATTAAACATAGAGTTCTTCGCAACATGAGTTTCATAGTTTAGCATAGTTGGAATTTGTCGATATTCATTGCCTATCAGATCATCTCTTATGATAACCAATGTAACTCCAGCTGGCCCAATATTTTTCTGAGCACCTGCATATATGACCCCAAATTGACTGACATCAATACATCTAGATAATATGTCCGAGGACATATCGGCGACTAGGATTTCACCATCAGATTTGACCTCAGGAAATACATTGTATTGAGTTCCATAAATGGTATTATTACTAGTTATATGAAGATATGACGAATCATGATTTTGATCGTATTCTTTTGGTATAAACGTATAATTTGAATTCCTGGAGCTTGCTATTATTTTCCCAGTTCCAAATTTATTACATTCTGCTGCCGCCTTGAATGACCATGAGCCTGTATCTATATAATCTGCGCTACCATTTTCAGATAGAAGATTGAAGGGAACCATAGAAAATTGAAGCGATGCACCTCCCTGTAACCATAATACATGGTAGTTTGATGGTACATCTAGTAAATTTCTAACTCTGTAAGAAGCTGTTTCAAATAAATCAACAATAGGCTTTGACCGATGACTCATTTCCATGATACTCATTCCGGATCCTGAATAGTCTATAGCAGCATCTCCTAATGCCTGCAAAACCGTCTTAGGTAGACATGCTGGTCCTGCACTAAAATTATATATTTTCATAATTGATTCTATATTGTAAAAATAACATTATTATAAATTACTGTTTAAGGGGCATCATATAAATAAAAACCCCGTCAGCTTACAGGATTTTTTCTGACGGGGTCTAACTAAGCTAACATATTGAAACTTATGGTCTCTCTACTCTATATGGAATTGACCATATGCTGGTATTATATCCTCCATCTGAAACAAACATAGTGGCAAGGTCAATTGATTCTGTAAAACTCCGGAATACTCTATGCGATTGCCCTAACCCCGGTCCATGTATTCTTATTGCACCCGAATGAATATTGTCGTTCATTGATTCATCAATAAATACACCAGAATCTCGTAAGTGCACTCTGCCCCTTTGTTGACGGTTTTTTCCATAATTAAAAAATACCCACTCGCCCACTCCGGTAGAATCATTTGTGTATTCAGGGCCAGTATTTTCAACAGTCGCATGCGCAACAACCCTCGTAAATGCAGTAAAACTAGGCAAAGATTCACGGTCAATGAATAAGTCTCCCAATTCATTTGCAGTAAAGGAATAGAGTAATTCACCTGCTTGAAGACTGTCACCCAACGTGTATAGAGATAGTCCGTTAATAGAAACCTTATCTCCCGCACCTCCAATCATAGGCGTTAGAGCATCAATCTTCCAACGATATCCATCTGGATTAGAATCGTCTTCAACTTTTATAAAACGAATTTTACGAGTTAGTAACGTTGAAAAATCTTTAGTAAAACTAAGAGAGTCCACCTGTACTTGACTTGTATCAATCACATTAGCGATAAATGTACCACTTATTTGATGACTTACCAGGCCAATTGCTGTATCCTCACCAGTCTCAAACTCAACACTTGTTTGACGGTCTAAGATATTTCTTCCAAATCTAACCCGATATCCTTGCCCGTGAGTTAGTGTATCGCTAAGGATGCGTCCTGAACCATCAGTCTCAAGCCCTACCTCATAGTCAAGATCCATAGCCCCATCAGAATCAAATCCATCTATACCAAAAACTTCATCACTATCAATTAAATCTAATAGTAAAGTCTCAATTGCATTTTCCTCATTTGTTGAGGAGCTATCCACGCAACCAGGAATGATGATCAGTACCAATAAAATGGCTAAAACAATTATGTTTTTCATAATCTTTATCTCCTTATTAAAATCCGCGGCGTTTTCGACCACCCCGTTTCATTTTCTTACGGCTTTTCTTTCGATCTTTATCCATTCGATCTCTAAAATTTCCCTGCATTTCGTTCATCAACCTTTGTTTGAACACGCTCAATTTAACCATTTGGTTTGGATTGAGTATGTCCCCCATTCCTAGAATGAATTTATGCTCTAAGTCTACACGATCTTTTCGTAATTCTGCTACCTTTTTTATCGTTCTTTCCATCTCCGACTTTGAGATTTTTTCTTCATCTCGAATTTTAACGCGTACATCCATTAAAATTTTTCTCTCATCTTTGTTAAACTCATCAAGTATGGCTCGATGTTCACGGAATCTAGGGAAAAACTTTTCTGCCTGCTCAGATGAAAGATCTAGGTCTTCGGTTAGCCTCCATATCACCATGCTCTCTATTCTTTCTGACCTTGCTTCTCCATCGTTTGACCACTCATCCTGGTCAAAATCTCCTCTAGTATCCTTTTGTGCAATTGTAAACGATAGTATGCACGCCAAAAATAGCTTATTCATAGTTAAATCTCCTTTTTTTGTTCAAATTCAGTTATCAGATCGTAAGTCTCCCAAACATAGCCCTCTTCAAGAAGTAAAAATGCCATATCACTGAAATAAGAATCATAATTATTTAAAGAATCTCCATTAATATTCCAGAAGTCTGTCTCCAATATATTTTCCACATCATCAGCCGCAAACATAGTCTCTAAATTGTTTGGAGTACCATTTTGAGTAATAGTCAATGTGAAGATGACAATGAACATCATCACTGAGACCATTAATGTCCTGCGATTGTCCTTAGAATGTTGCAGTCTCATCTCAAGTTTGTAAAGGAATTCATCCTCATTTACAACTTGATTTTCTTTAATACGAGCATCCTTTATTTGTTTTTCAAAGTCAATCATGATTAAGCCTTTGCTTTAAGGTCTTTAGCGCGTGGTGAAAGTTTACCTTAGCAGACCCCTCAGCCATTCCTGTTATCTTAGAAATCTCTTTATAGGAAAGCTCTTCTGCAATACGCATTATAACCACGCTGCGTTGTTTTTTTGGTAGCTTACTAATTTCACTCCAAAGTTCTTTTCGATTCCATTCATCTTCCACATTCGTATCTCTATATCCCTTATCAGCAGCCTTTTCAAGAGACAGAAAACTCTTCCACTTGTTTCTGGTAAACCAGCTATTTGCTGTATTAAGATTGATACGATAGAGATAGGTAGAGAAAGAAGATTTAAAACGAAATTTTTTAAGGTGCCTGAATAGTTTGAAGAAAACATCCTGAGCGAGATCCTCTGAAACCATTCTGTCTTGTGTAATAGTATAAAAGAAACCAATCGTATTTGATAGATGTCTTCTAACAATCTTATCAAACGCTGAGCGGTCGCCGTTCTGATATTCTTTAATGAGTTCTTGGTCATTTTGCATGTCATTTCAAACCATTAGACACTTGTTAGTGGTAGAGGTTAAAAAAAAAAATTCATCAAGGCCATTCACAATTTATTGAAATGAGAATAATGCTTATCTTTTATCAATTCAAAAATAAGATTCATCACCCTTATGGTTATTCAAGAAATTAAAATCTCACCAAATAGTAAACAACGATCTGCAATTGAGCATCCTCCTGCTCCATTAATGATCCTTGCTGGAGCTGGGACTGGAAAAACTTTCACCCTTGAAAACAGGATTGTATACCTTATTAAAGAATATAAAGTGGATCCAAAACATTTATTGGCGATTACCTATACAGAAAAAGCAGCTAAGGAATTAAAAAATAGGGTAATAGAAAAGGTTGGCGCAAAAGCTCATTCTATGACAGTGAATACCTTTCACGCCTTTTGCTATAAATTATTAAGAGATAATGATTTTAGTTCCAAACAACTTTTAGACGAAAGTGAAGCAGTACACATGTTTTTAACTAGATTTGATGAATTAAAGCCATTTGAATCGACCGAATTTCCGCTGGACCCTCAGAGGGCAATTACTGAGAGTTTCATGCCCTTTTTTAACCGTATGAGAGACGAGCTCATTGATCCAGAAAAGGTAAAAGTATCGCAACTAAAAGATGATGATACACTTACAAACGAAACCCGCCAACAACTGTCTGATTTAAAAAGAATTTACCCTCTGTTTCAATCATGGAAAGAAGAGTTGAATGTTGTGGACTACGGAGACATGATACTATCTGCATACCAGATGATATCAACAAATAAATCTATTCTTAAAAACATACAGGATAATTACAGGCACATAGTTATTGACGAATTTCAAGATAATAACTTTGCACTCAATGAAATTGTAAACCTTATTGCTGGTAAAAGAAACTATGTTACTGCTGTTGGAGATGATGACCAGGTCATTTATAGTTTTAGAGGGGCAAATAATTTTAATATTCAAGCATTTAGAGAGCGATATGGTGACCATGAAAAATATCAATCTATAGCTCTGGAGACCAATTATCGATCCAACCAGGCAATACTTGACCTTGCAAATGAGAGCATCAAAAATAACCCAGAACGAGTAGAAAAAACGCTTACATCTTACTTAAAAGCAGGTGGTGAAAAGCCAGTGAGATTCTGGGGAGAAAAGAGTCAGCAATTGGATTACCTTATAAATGAAATACTCCATTTGAATAGTGAAGGCATTAGATGCAAAGATATTGCGGTTCTGTGTAGAACCCACGGACAGGCTACGATTGTAATGGACGCGCTATCTCGTTCGGGTATACCAACCATACCCCACTATATGGGGCTCTTGAATTGTTCAGGAGTAAAAGATATCATAGCATGGTGTCAAGTTATAGCAGACGGATCTCATCAGGATTCTGCGATGTATAGAATAATTTACAATAACCTTGGGAAAAAATTTGCTTATGAAATTTTTTCAAAATTTAAAAGGAATGATCGCAATACTCGACATGATCTAATAAAAAATGATAAAAGTATTCGTCAAAAGTATCCCAAAATTGATACTATTCTATCAACCATTACAAAACTAAAGGATGCAGCAAAGAAAAAGTCAGCAGGTGAAATGACATGGATGATAGCTGAGCTTCTCAATAAACTAAAAACTCATGCAGATAGTTACACAATGGATGATCAATATCAAATATTAAATGTTGGGAATTTTTTAAAAAGGTCTCAAGACTTTACAAAAAGAAATAGAAAAAATGATAACCTGAGATCATTTAACAAATACTTAGAAGCTATTATGAGATCTGGAGGGCTTCCTGGTCTCAAACCACAATCCTACAGAGATCAAGATGGTATCATTGTCAATACTGTACACGGGGTAAAAGGCGCTGAATTCCCAATAGTTTTTATTCCGTTTTTAAGGTCTGCAAGCTTCCCGTTGAACTTTCGCAGTATTAAGCGTATAAATAAGCCGCCTGATGATTGGCTAAACTATGCCCAAAATACAGATTTAACGCAAAAGGAGCACCACCAGTGTGAAGAAAGAAGACTCTTTTATGTTGCTGTAACCCGTGCAAAACAAAAGCTTTATCTTTTGGTACCCAAAAAAGCTACATCACCATTTATCAAAGAACTACCAGATACACTAATGGAGGATCATGAAATGTCCGCTCAAGATAAAAACCTTAAATATCACTCTGATCTAAAGGTTAAATATGAAACCAGTCTCCAGAAAGCATTGGCAAGAGAAGATTATGACCGTGTAAATGAATACAGTCGCGCCTTAAAAGTGATTCATGAACACGAAAAGGGTAATGAAATCAACCTCGGTGAATCAGATTGGGAAAAACAGTTAAAAACTGAATTTAAATCTGATTTTCAGCCACCTGTTCCTGATAGAGTGCACCTTTCAGCAAGTGCCATCGAGACCTATGAATCCTGCGCATTAAAGTTTAGACTGGGACGGATTGATGGAATACCACAAACAGCAAACAAACCGGAGCTTGTCTTTGGGAATATCATCCACTCTGTGCTCCAGAGATACCACGAGCATGGTAAGGATCAGAGCCTAGAAAGGATACTTAGACTCTTAGACGAGGAGTGGAAAGAAAACTCCTTTGATTATCAAGTAAGAGAAGAAAAGTTTAAGGAACAAGGGATTGAAATGTTGACTCGATATCAATCCAATGTGTCGATTAATCCGCCTGTTGTAGTAAGAACTGAAGAGCAATTTACTTTTGACATTGGGCCCATAACAATAAGAGGAGCCATTGATAGAATTGATAAAACATCTGAAGGAATTACTATCTTGGATTATAAAACTAGTAAAACTTCATCATCCGCAAAGTCGAACCTTCAGCTTGCAATATATTCAATGTATCTTGAACAGCTAGAGGATGATGAAATTGGTGGTTTACCTGAATCATCCATGCTCTACTTTTTAAGAGATGAGGAGGAACCAGTTCGAGATCATTCCTTTACTAGTGAGGAGATTAATAAAACAAAGGAAAAAATACTAGCTGTTGCAGCTGGGATCAGAAAACGAGAATTTAGTGCTAAAAAGGGTAAGCACTGCGATTGGTGTGATTATAAAAACCTTATTTGTCCAGCTTGGGAACAGTAATAAGGTTAAATAAAATCACAGTGATGTTTTAATTATTTGGTATTCAAGCCTACCCGAAAAATTATCTGCATTGAGAATAATCATTTCAGGAATTCCAATCACAGATATTGAATCCTCACTTGTAAATATCAATTCTGAAAATAAACCAGCACTGAGAATGGTATCCCCTTCTTGATCTACAAGAAATAAATAAGAAGAGTCAGAGGCTCCAATAGAAAGATCTTTTACGATCATTGTTGTTAAAATTTTATCTAGATCTGTGGTACTGAGTGATAGATCCCATTTGGTCTCTTCGGAGTACTTATCTCCAAGGAGAGATAAGGAAAAAAAGTCATTTTCATTTATGATGGCAGGTACATTCTCAATCAGACCATCTGTATAGTTCGGAGGACCAACACAAGAGCACAGGGCGAGACAAATCGAAATAATCAATGGGTTTATATTCTTACTCAATAGTCATTCCTTTTTGTGGTTTATCTTGTCCTAGTTGAAGCTCAGAAATTTTATCCATTGGCTTTTCAAGCTCACGCAGCCTGGGTCCTTTTAGATCCTCATAATGATTTGATAAAGCACCTAGGGATTTCCCCAGTGAATCAATTTTCCCTGTAAAAAGATCCCACTGTTTTTTAAATAATCCTACAAGTTCCTGCATCTCTCCAGCCTTTTTTTCCATGGCAAAATTTGATACCGCTTGACGAATCAATGATAGGATTGCGTACAAGGTAATTGGAGAACAAAGAAGAATCTTTTTGCCTAAGGAAAAATCTATAAGTTCATGATCCTCCTGATTTAAGAATGCGTAGATACTCTCATTCGGAATAAATAAAAGAACGTAATCAACCGTACTGCCCTTGGGATCGATATATCCTCTTTTTGAAACCTCATTCACTCTGTTTCGAACATCAGTTAAAAATGCTTTTTTTTCAGATTCTTTTTCCGTATCAGATTCAGCAGAAACATATTTTTCATATCGAGATAATGGAAATTTCACATCCATATTAATGACTTTTTCATCGGGTAAAAGAAAAGTGAAATCTGGACGGTCTTTACCATCGGACATTTGTTCTTGTTGAGTGTAGTTAATTCCCTCAACCAATCCAATAAAATCTAAAATGTCCTTAACCATCCTCTCGCCCCACTGACCTCGAGCTTGTGAGCTTGATAAAATTTGTCTTAGCTGGGATGTTGTATCGTTTAACTTCCCAACACTTTCCTTTGACTCTTTCATTTGTCCTTCCAGTGCAATTGTATTTTTAGACAAATTATCGAGGTTATCTTTCATCTCTTTTAGGGTCGAGTCAATCAGCTCTTTTTTACCATCCAGTTCTTTAACAGAATTTTTATTTAGTTGTTCAAATTCTGATTTAGCTAGATTGAGAAATTGATTTTGATTTTCTAACAAAACCTTGTTTGAAATATTTTCAAACTCTTGTTTCATCTCCTCTTGACTTTTTTTCAGAGATTCCATTCCCTTTCGACGAACAAACCAAATAGTTAATCCACCAGAAAGGAGACCAAGTAAAAAAATTATGATCCCAGTAAAATCCATTTCAAAGGGTTAGAGCAAAACTATCTACTAATATACCAGGACAGGTTGTTGCCCCCAGAGAGCGTTGCCCATAGGTTGAAACCTCGGGAACTACAGTGACTTTGTCTTCGACATCAACTAATTTTTCACCAAAAAACCGATAAAAAGAATCATCAAACCTCATCGTCTCGATTGGGGCAACAATTTCTCCGTTCTCAACCCAGAAACAAGCATATCTGGTTAAACCTGTAATTCTACCACCTGCGTTGTCGCTCCAATTGAGATAGTGTATATTTGAAAGATAAAGACCTCGGTCTATTTCTTTGGTGACATTTTCTTGATTTAGGTTACCAGGTTCCATTCTAGGAGATCTAAGATATTCACCGCCCTCTGCAAAGTTTGATTCAACACCATATTCTTTGGCAGATCTTGAACTGACAAGAGTATTCTTTAGGGTTCCGTTTTGAATCAATGGAATTGAGTTTGGAGACACCTCTCCATTTGAATTGAATTTGGGGCAAAATCCAGGTGAAAAATCTTCTAGGATCGAAAATTTAGTTGACAGCCTGACGTCGTCATTACGCATTCTACCAAATCCACTACAGCCCTGCCGCAGCGATGCTTCACTTATCCCATTCCAAGAAAACATGCCTAAAAAATCTGCAACAGCTGCTGCTTCAAACCATGTTCTATACTCTCCGGTATCAATCTTCATGGGTTTTTTCTCCATAAGAGAAAGCTTTGTTCTACTTTGGCTTACATAATCCTCATACTCACTCTGGTTCCAGTCACTGCCAGCATAACAGCCTTTTACCATTTGATGTTCAGGAGTTACCAACGAATAATCCAGGCAAAAAGACTCAGTCTCAAACCAATGTTTTTGACCAAGATTATTTGCGCTCCCTCGATACATTTTCCCATTGGCCAATATTCCAACGAAATCAGTTCCTTTCATAGCAGGAAGGATCGCATCAACAGCATTTTCAAAAGCCAGCCCGTTAGCATTTTTGATTTCATGACTAGATCCAGTATCAGCTGGCATTACTAGAAATGGATCCTCTGGTATTTCTTTGGACTCTTTTCTCATTCTTTCAATTTCATTGAGCCCTCTTTTTTGATCAACATTATAATCTCCTGAAATGGTGAAACCTCCATTGCAGGTACGCCCATTAAAAATAAATTTGAGACCAAGGTCTGCATCATCAACCATTCCTGTCTGGCGAACAGAGGCATTGTTAAAGCGAACAAACTGACTGTTTTCACCATTTAGTGAAAGCACAAGGTTTTCACCGGGCATTAGTTGGGAAAAAAGTGATTCACATAGGTTGTTAAAAGTTTTTTCCATATTACATTCCTCCAAAAACTTGAATATTGCTGAACAGGCAAGCTGGCGACGCATGTCCAACCCTTATGACCTGATTAGGCTCACCTTTTCCACAATTTGGTGTACCATAAATACCAAACGTATTGAGATCCCCTACTCCTTTCAAGCTATTCCAAAAAGGAGTGGATATACCACGATAGTTAGGATTCTTAACTGTTTTGGTCAGTTTTCCATTTTCGATGAGCTTCCCGTATTCACAACCGAACTGAAATTTGTTTCTGTAGTCATCTATCGACCAAGATTTATTACTTTCCATATACACACCATTCTCAACCTGCCCAATTAGTTCATCAAAACTTGAGTCGCCTGGTTCCAGGTTTATATTAGCCATTCTGTCAATAGGAGCTCTATTCCATCCACTTGATCTAAAATTAGCAACTCCATCAAGCCCGGAACGAATCTGACTCTCCTTTCCACCCAAGCCCCGAACAAGAAGACCCTCTTTTATCAGATATTCCTTGGAGGCTTTTAGACCTCCATCATCAAATGCATAAGAGGCAAATTCAGATTCTAGAGTTGGATCAAAAGTAATGTTCATTAGCTTAGATCCATATTGAAGAGTTCCAAAATCCTCAAGCTTTACAAAACTCCATCCAGCATAGTTCCTCTCATCTCCAAGGATTCTATCAACCTCCAATGCATGGCCAATACTCTCATGAATTTGTAACATCATTTGATCGGGTGCTATCACTATATCCATTTCTCCTGTTGGGCAGTCTTCAGCATCCAAAAGTTCTATTGCTTGTTCACCGATTCTGTTTGCATTTGCCATAATCTCATATTTATCAAAATACTCTAGTCCCATTTGTCTGCAAGTTCCTCTCATTCCTCCAAAGGTTCTTGTCTGTTGATTTGAACCGTCCACAGCTGTTGCACTCAGATCAAACTCAAGCATTAAAAATTCCTGATTTATATCGCTACCATTTGAGCTCACATATCTAAAAGACGTCTCAATTAATTGGCACAAGGATGACGCGCTCACAATCTTGTCTGATACCTTTAGATTTTCATATGCTTCTAAAAGAATGCCATTCAAATTACCAGCAGACAGCGCTCTTCTATCCTTTGTGTATGGTGATTTATATTCGCCTTGAAAAGATGGTCTCGCGGACTCATCAAACCTGTATAAAGAATTCTTTGATGCAATTTTTGCCTGTTGGAATGCATGCTTTGCAGCAAGAGATACTCCCTCTGGTGTCATATCTGGAGTTCCATAATACCCAAACTGACCATCAACTAATACCTCTACCATCAGACCGTGAGTGGATGACCTAGCATTGGCAACAGGGACACCATCCCTGATCATTCTCGGAGTATGAGCCTCGTAGACCTCTCTGATACCAACCCATTGCGCAGGAACATCAATCGCACTCAAAAGATCTTTTATTTCAATATTTAACTTCATCTGACTTGTCTCCAGGTTTACTGCATTAAAGAAAAATGCATTATGAATAATTAAGCCCGAAAAATTAGTTATTTATAACGCAATTATCCAATGTCGCAAATCATTTGTGTCATTATTTGTTGAACTAATTAATATCAATTTATGCCTTTTTGGCAGTTTTAAAGCATCTGGAAATGTTAATTAGTGTCAATTATGCATATAATATGAAATTTTGTAATACTGCTAGCTAGTGGCACCTTAATTGCGTAAGGGTAATTGAATATATTTAAACTAAATAAAGGAGTTACAAATGACGTTAGTAAAATGGACACCAAGACCAATGACAGTCTTTAATGAAATGGATAACATGATTAACTCAGTGTTCGATCGTGATTGGAACCTGGAACCCATACAATCAACAAAATGGAATCCAGCAGTGGATGTTAAAGAAACAGATAGTTCTTTTTTAATTTCTGCTGACATACCAGGTCTAACTAAAAAGGATATTAACATTGAAGTTTCCGATAACGTTTTATCAATAACTGGGGAAAGGACAGAAGATAAAGTAGAGGATTCCGATCTTTATCACTACAGAGAAAGATCAAAAGGAGCTTTTACAAGATCTTTCCATTTACCTGAGTCGGTGGATGAAAAGAAAATCTCAGCAAACTTCAAAGATGGAATTCTGAGCATAGATCTTCCAAAAACAAAAGTCATCGAGCCAAAATCGAGGAAAATTAAAATCAGTTAGTCTATGGATTGTTATGAAGGGGCAGCAATGCCCCTCCATAATTTATTTTTATTGAACTAAAATTTGCCTTGCTTGAGCTTGAAGCCTGATTTTTTACATGCTTTTTTCAGTTTCCTACTGTGCTTATTTGGACCACTGTAAAATACCTTCTGGATGGTGTCCTCTCCAAATTCAGAAAATATTTTTTCCCAGTCTGGTATTCCAAAACTAGATTTGCTCCACAGATTATCAACAAGGTCAATATTTGTTTCACTTTCTAAAACATCAGTAGATATATACATCATCTTTCTTGATATTTCGTCAGGAGATCGTTCCAAAAAATAAATATGATAATTAAAGAATTTTGGAGAACCATCTTCATCCATCTCCTTTAGCATTTTAGTAAACCATTCAAAGTAGTTCCTTTCTTCTATCAACCAGTAGAGGTCAACTCTCTTTAGCTTGCCAATATCTGATCCATTTTTAAGTCGAATAACGATATCCTGGAGGATAGGTGCAATTCTTGAAATCCCATGACCTGCACCAACCAGTATTGCGTGACTGGTATCTAATAAATCCTGACTTGAACTGCCATAAGGGCCATCAATCCTTATGGTCCAGTCAAGTGTCTTATCACTACCTACAACCTGCAAGGTTGAATCATATAAGCGATCAGACCACTGGTTGTTCGATTTTACATGTAAAATTAAATCTCCCTCCTCTGTCTTTTTGATAATGTTAAAAGGATACCACTCTCCAGATGAGATTTCTTTACAATTGAGATACAAATAGTCACCTGGGGTATAGGTGAAGTTTTTTGGTGCAGATATGGTTAACTCCAGCACCTTTGAAGGCAGCAAACTGATTGAATGTAAATCAACAAAGGTTCGATTCTTTTTTCTGTTGACCAAAACATTATAAATAAAAATAATCTTTGGAATCATTAACCATTGAAAAAACCCTATGTCCTGGACCTGTATCGATGAGATCATTGAACTAGACTTGTCTTCTATCACTTTAGAATCCACTTTTTGGTATCGATCAGGAACAAGCCAGTGTAATGGATTCACAGCAAAACCCTCCATGAAATCAGGATAATCATTTGCTACATCAAGAAATTCACCAAAGTCAATGGTTCCACTGAAATCTTTATCTGCTTTTTGGAAAAATTCATCCACTAATAGATCCAATTGAAACTCATCATAGTCTAAATTGTTTTCTAAAAAACTTTGTTTAATGAGTATTTTTAGCTCATTCCGATCTATAAATCCGTTGTTATCAAGGTCATGTAATTGAAAAGCGAATTTGATTTTATCTTTTGCAGATCCATCTACCATGGACTGAATAGTAGTTACGAATTCTCCATAGTCTACAGATCCGCTAGAGTCTTGATCAAATAGTTCAAACAATCTATCAGAGATTTCATAGTTTTCAATTCCAAGACCATTACGAAATTCTTCCTTATCGATGAGCTGGTCCTCCCCCGCAATCTCTCTAAATCTATTTTTAAGATCAATTAGGAATGGACCAACTAATTTTTTTGACTCGTTAATCAAGTATGTTTTCCATGTTAAGATTGATTGAAGTCCTTTAATTTATAGAAAGGTTTATAATCAAAATGATAATTTTTATTACTTAAATGATACACGATAACATACTTAGTACTATCGGAAACACTCCAGTGGTGAGGATGAATAAAATAGGCAATGAACTAGAGTGTGAACTTTTCTCAAAGTGCGAGTTTCTTAATCCTGGTGGATCAATAAAAGATCGCATAGGCTGGAAAATGGTTGAGGACGCTGAACAATCTGGAAGAATTAAACCCGGAGACACGCTCATTGAACCTACTTCAGGTAATACTGGACAAGGGATAGCCCTCGCGGCTGCGGTAAAGGGATACGAGTGCATTATCACTCTACCAGAAAAAATGAGCAAAGAAAAGCAGATAGCTTTGGAGGCCTTGGGTGCTAAGATCATACGTACGCCCACTGAAGCATCGTTTGATTCACCTGATAGTCATATCGGGGTAGCAAAAAAGCTACAGGAAGAGATCCCTAATTCACATATTTTAGACCAGTATGCAAATCCTTCAAACCCTGAAGCTCATTACGATGGCACTGCTCAGGAAATCTTAGATGTTTTCGGAAAGGATCTTCACATGGTGGTAATGGGTGTTGGTACCGGGGGAACCATTACAGGGGTTGCAAAACGATTAAAAGAAGAGATCCCTGATATTGTCATAGTAGGTGCAGATCCCGTTGGATCTATTCTTGGTGGAGGAACAGAGGTAGAGCCTTATTTGGTAGAGGGTATAGGATATGACTTTTTTCCTGAAGTGTTAGATAATAATCTTGTGGATGAATATGTAAAGACAGAGGACGAAGAATCATTTATTATGGCACGCAGACTAATAAAAGAAGAAGGGTTTTTGTGTGGCGGATCTTGCGGATCTGCAATGGTTGCAGCACTAAAAAGTGCAAAACATTTAGACAAAGACAAAAAATGTCTGGTCGTTCTTCCTGATAGTATTCGAAACTACATGACCAAGTTTCCAAACGATCAATGGATGAAAGACCAAGGGTTCAAGGTCTGAAATCAATCGTTAAAATTTTAGCCTATACTTTAGGCATCATGCTATCTCTATGGGCAATGACTGTGTCCTACCTATCAAATGCACGTCCTGATATAACCTGGGACTGGGACAGCATCAATACCAGAGATATACATTTCCCATCAAATTTCGCATGGGGCACTGCTACTGCGGCACACCAGGTTGAGGGCAACAATTCCAATAACAACTGGTACCAGTGGGAAAAGGCAGTGGATGAAAACGGTGTCTCTAGAATCCATAATAATGATAGCTCTGCTATGGCAGCAGATCACTGGAATCGATACCCTGAAGACATCCTTTTAATGAAAGATCTGGGTGTTAGCCACTATAGATTTTCCATTGAGTGGTCTCGAATTGAGCCACAAGAGGGATATTATGACCTTGAGTCACTTTCCCACTACCGTGAAATGTGCTTGGCAATGATAAAGGCTGGGATAACGCCAGTGGTAACCTTACATCATTTTACACATCCTATTTGGTTTGAAGAGTTAGGGGCCTTCGAAGAAGAAACGAACACGGAGCACTTTACAAAATTTGCAAAACTTGTCTTCCAAGAGTTAATGGACATTGTTCCCATCTGGTGTACGTTTAATGAGCCCTCTGTTTTTGTTGCACAGGGATATTTTAATGGTATATTCCCTCCTGGTAAAAAGGATCCAGTATTAGCTGGCACCGTTCTGGAGAATATGCTAAATGCGCACGTAGAGACCTACCATTTATTGAAAGCTATTCCAGGATCTGAAAAGGTTAAGATTGGCCTTGTTAAAAATATATTTCAATTTGACCCTTTAAGGAGGTGGCATCTACTTGACTGGGCATTCAGCAAGATACTTAACGATGTTTATACAAATGCACCTTTAGAATTTCTAAAAACAGGAAAATCTTCTTTCTATATGCCAGGTATGGTAGATAATGAAATGTTAAATCCAGAGGCACCTGGCACCCTTGATTTCATAGGCCTAAACTACTACTCCAGGATGCACGTTAAGGGAAGTCTTAATCCTAAAGAGCCATTTGTTTTTGATACCCGGCAACAGGATATTATGACTGATATGGGATACCCGCTATATGCAGAAGGATTTTACAGAGCACTTAAGACAATTAGTAATGTGGGGGTTCCGATATACGTCACAGAAAATGGCCTCGCAGATGATAAAGACACCGTTCGCCCTCTTTTTATAGAGAGGTATCTGTATGCGCTCAATCAGGCTCTCAAGGAGAGAATTGACATCCGTGGTTATTTCTATTGGAGTTTAATGGATAATTTTGAATGGGCAGAAGGCTACAGCATGAAGTTTGGCCTGTATGAGGTTAATCTGGAGACCCAAGAACGTATACTCAGAAAAGGTAGCCAGCCATTTATTGATATGGTGACAAAGAGAGGAGCTGATGAACGAGGATATTTGGTAAGTGTAGGCGAAATAGCTCCAAATTTTACTATGGAATATATTACCGGTGAAAAAGTAAAACTGTCTGACCTCAGAGGAAAGGTTGTAGTATTACAGTTTACTGCGAGCTGGTGTTCTGTATGCAGAAAAGAGATGCCTCACCTTGAAAAAGATGTATGGCAGGCATTCAAGGATAAGGATGTGGTTCTAATTGGAGTCGATCGAGATGAACCGCTGGATGTAGTCTTAAAATTTCAAAAAGAAATGGGAACAACATACCCACTCGCACTTGATCCTGGTGCAAACATATTTGGTCTCTTTGCTGACAAGAATTCTGGTGTGACACGAAATGTAGTCATTGACCAGAATGGAAAAATAGTATTCCTTACTAGACTTTTTGAGGAAAGGGAGTATCAGGAAATGATTAAAAAAATAGAGTCTCTTCTCTAGTTTTATTATTCAGGCGCTGCAACGCTTGATGATCCCTTCATCCTGTCCATAGCCTGATCCAGTGCATCAAATGCCTGCCGTGCCTTAAACTCATTGTAGAGTGCCTCTTCTTTTTTTGCCTCTAGCCTTGCAGCAGCTTTTGCCTCTTCTTTAGCCTTATTTGCGTCATACGTTACCATAACAAAAACCCTATCCTTGAAAATTTCTGTTTTTTCTATGACACAACCTTTGAGTGTTGTGTTAACTAAAGATTTGGACACAGACTCAGTAAACTCTGTAGCACTTGCATCAGAACCCATTCCAGAGGCTTGCATATGATCATTTAATGCAGAATTAACTGTGGTCTCAACCGCTCGTGCTACTTCCACTCTAGCTCTCTCTGTTGCTACCTGTTTTGATAGATTAAACTGAGGTCGAAGAGCGTCTCCTACTCCAACAAACTTATCATCAAATTTTGGAGGATTTAGATACCATTCAGGGAGGTCCTTATTATTTAAGGGTTTGGTCTTGGACCCTGCGCATCCAAAGAAAATGATAGTTGCAACGATTGGTAGTAAAATATTTTTATACATTATGACCTCTATGAATTTTTCTCAGAAAATATACTCTTAAAAGTTATAACACCATAGGATGAATTTTGTTCCTGATATATAGCCTATTTCCGCATCATCAGATCATTACACTGTTCTAGTGCTTGGTTAACATGCTCAAGCATTTCAGGGTCATCCTTGATTTTGGATTCCATTGCAACATTTTGAAAGCTGATGCTATTGGATCTTAGGCTCAATACCTCTTTCATTTCCCTGATGGTTTCTCTGCTTGATCTAATATTAGTAAGAATGCTTGGACTATCTGCATATAGATCGTCTAGGGGAATGGTCGGGTCTTTATCCTGATACCTTTCGATGCGTTTCTTTAAATATCTGATCTTTGCCTCGTAATATGAACGATTGATTATGCGATCATTTTCGTCAATGATAGATACATCTACTTGATTTAAATAGCGCCCTTCCCTGCCTGATGAAAATACAAAAGGACCATTCTCTTTTTGATCCATCATTGGCCTAGTCATAAAGGTACTTCCACTTGTAAAAATTAAATCTGCCGATGGAAAAATTTCATGTAAATCACCATAAGTAGAGCGATCACTGTTAATAAGTAAAACAGTCATGTCTACCCTTCCCTCCATAGCACTTAAATAGATGTTGCCGGCAATGGTATAGTCATCTAAGATCAATTGTTCAATCGTATCAGGAACAAGATCAGTCAGTCCGATTACACCAAACCTGATTCCACCACGATTGATAAGGGTATAGGGCTTAAAAATTGGCTCTTCAGTATTTGGATCCAATAGGTTTGCAGATATGAAAGGTATGGAAGTCTGAGAAGCAATTTTCATCAGAGTATCAAGACCTGCAGCCAGCTCAAATTGTCCCACATTGATGGCATCACAGCCAATTTTATTGAATCCCTTGATCATAGCAGATCCACGATAGATTTCTGAGGATCGATTAGAGTCAACCAAAGAAGATGTCGTAAACAATAAGTCACCAGCATCAAGGATGATGGGCTGTATTCCTTGATTTCTTAGTTCATTTATTGCAGTTATTTTTCTAGACAGACCGCCCAAAGGTTTATTTGGTCATCCACATGGATCTAACTGACCATGAACACTGCCGGTAACAACTATGGTTGCAACATTCTGTGATAGCACCATGGTTGAAATCAGAAAAAGCCATGGAACTAATTTATGGATCATTTTAATAGCATAACCTTGTGGGTTCTAAAATTTGTACCATCATTGATGACTACGAAATAGATACCTGACGAAAGTGAGCTACCATCATCATTCCTACCATTCCAGACCACCTCATGTCGTCCCATATCCTTCCATCCACTCACCAACTTAGCTATTTGCTGTCCCTTTATATTTACGATCGTCATCCTGACATTTCGAGGTTCAGGAAGTCCATATCTTATGGTTGTTGAAGGATTAAACGGATTTGGAAAGTTGCCAGAGATAGATAGTTCCTCAGGAATCATGGACAATACGTCACCAATTTTGGCTACCACATCAGACTCATCTCCTGCCACTATCTTCACTCTTCTATCATAGCGAGGATCGAGGGTTCCAAAGAAAAGTTGAGTGTCACTTTTCATGTCTATGACGTTTCTGGTTGAAAGGTCTACCAAACGAATATCAACGTCTACAGGTAAATCCTGAATCACAGACCAAGATAGATCAACATCAGAGTCTGTATCACTCCTGACATGCATATCCCAAACGTTTACCTGCTGGCCTAGAGAACGTATGTCAGAGGTAAGCTCAAGTGCCTCTCCCTCTAACCTGAAAAATAATGACACACCAGTGCCTGGAGATCGTATCTCAGGGTTATCATGCCACTCTAGCGCATCCTCGGCGGTCTCAAGCGCCCCTAATGTATTAATATGATCACCATGGGCACCAGAGCTCAAGCCTAGAGATACAAGCCAACCGCTTTCTTCCACTTTTCTTGCAACAGTAGTACCAGATCCAATGGATGGGTCTAAGGTTATGATCTGGTCAGTGGACATTCTGTTATATACCACATACCCATTCCATGGATCAAGCTCTGTGACCACAGGGCTCCAACTTTCTCCACTTATCCCATAAGTAAGAGGACCATAGAACTGTACCTGGTCCAGTTGCAACGGAACCTGGAATGGATAAGGGGAGCCGATAAAGTTCCATCCTGTTTTTAAAGTAATCTCTGTTCCAGCCATGTCACCTGTTTTACCTGCTGGGGTATCCATAGTTAGATTATCCTCAGTCTTCTGATAGATCCAATAGGATTCGGTACTGTTAAGATCTACCGGATTATCTTTGTAAGTGTTTGAAACATCATCATACCTAAACACTCTCCAAATGGTGTTATCCTGCGTACCTAATTCATCAAAAACCTGAGTGAGTCCAGTCTCATTTAATACAGCAGGCGTAGAAATAAGTCTCCATGCATCCATGGGAAGCCCTGTTGGATAGGCACTACCACTGGCTGAGTTTGTGGTGAGTGTCCCTGATGCAAAATTGACAGGAGCGCCAAGAGTATCGGATGAACTTGAAAATCCCAGTACATCCTGAGACATTACAAAGTACAGCAATCCACTCTGAGTAACAGAGCTACCAGGTATTGTTCCGCTGTAGGTACCCTGACCATCATTGACCATTGCGGTAGAGGAATAAGAATCACTTCCTCCTGGGGCATAGTAAAGAGTAACACTCTCAATTCCTGTATCATCAAAAACATTCACACTTACCTGAGCATCAACCAAAACGCCAGGTTCTACTGGATTCAGGGTTAGTGATGTGGCGACTGGACCCTTTGTATCCATAAAACTATTATCAGTCGAATTAGAAATGAGAGCCCACTGACTAAAGGACGACTGATTTTTGGCAACTACTTGACCAGTAACCGTATCAACCTCAGTTTCTGATACTGCAATCACTTGCCATGGTTCCGAAGTTCCTGAATTACCTGGTCTCTTTGCTATACGTAAAGTATTAGGTGAATCAATTCCTGGTAAAATACTATATGACAATCTTATATCGGTAACAAAATTACCTTCAATATCCGTGGATATTTCGTAGTACTGTTCTGGGTATACTGGGTCTGTTAGAATACCGTCTGGGTCTACAAATGGAGTATTTTCATCAACGGGTGGTAGTGTTGATACCCCCTGAACAGTAACGGTTCCCCCAGCAGAGTTTACAAAATCCAATACCAGACCAATCGACTCTCCATTCTCATTCGTAAAGGTAATCGGTGGTGTGTTTCCTGATGGAATTGTTACCGTAGTATCAGTTATTTGGCTGTCATCTCCTAGAAGATTTAAGAAAATATCCATCACATGGGTGTTTGATAATAATTCTGAAGGATTCTCTCCTGTATTTGTGTCGAAATAGATATTCCCATTGTAGATACCCGGGTCCAGGTTTGCGGTGTTAACAACGTTTACTACTATTGTGCTGTCGGTGGTACCAAGAATCTGTCCAGTTGATACTGTTTCAAGCCATACCCATCCTGCAAAATCTGCACTGACTGAGGAAGCATAGTTCAATGGGTAGTCTCCACTATTGGTTACCTCAAGATCAAAAGAAAGATCATTGCCTTGATAGGTAACTACCGAGATTGAGGTTGCGGCAAACTCCGCAGTTGGAGGTATCCATCCTTCTCCTGCTGCACTCACTGCCACTATCTCATTTGGACTTGCAGGTGTGGTAAAGATTATGTTTCCAGCCGCAGAACCTCTCGCAGATGGCTGAAAGGTTAGATTCAATTGCCCCGCTGCATCAACGGGAAGAATAAGGCTTGTGGAAACATCTGTTGAAAAGTCGCTTGAACTCTCAACTGATATAGTAGCAATGGTAAGGTCAACATTTCCATTATTTTCAAAAGAAAGTACCTGTACTGAATCCTCCCCAATGAGAACCCCGGAAAAATCAATATTTTGAGTTGGTATTTTCAATCCAGACAACTCAATAATGGAACTTCCTGTAAGGTATGTATCGCTGAGAATAGTCAAATTCTCCTCATAGTAGCCACTAAGTTCAGGTGAAAAGGTCACCGTTAACTCACCGGATGCTCCAGGATCTAATGCCGTTGCTGTTGGACCCTCCCATGCTTGATCAAAAACTGCAAGAGGAAGATCAATTTCACTAATCGTTAATGTATCCGTTCCTGTATTTGTTAGGGTAAATACATAGTCTGCACTATCTAGTACATTACCAAAAAGGTGAGCTGAACTACTGATGGATAAAACAGGAGCAACGCTTCGACCATGAATCGGAATAGATAGATCTCCATTACCAAGAGGATCATCACTTGTTATCTCTAAGGTAGTGCTTACCGTTGCAGTATCCGGTCTTGAAAAAGAAACATCAAGCCCGATGGACTCACCCGGCATAACCTCCACTGACAGATGTATTCGGTTTTGTATATTTCGGTTAGCTGAAGATTGTTTTTCCTCAGTGGTGTGTACGGAGCTTATTAAACCACCTAAGCTTGGCATGTGAGGGGTCTCACTATTTTGAATGTCGCCAGATCCTCTAGAGTCTTGGATAGTATTGCTTCCTATGTTTTCACCATTATTTGTTGGATTTTGATTATCTACTCCTCCCTGATTGACTGAAACAGCATGATTACTCTCTTTTGATAAAAACGGATGTAATATATTAGCAATTCGGGATGAAGTTCTTCCCTCAGCTATGGCTACAGAAAACCCAGATAAAGTATCTTGAACAAATACACTATCAACAAATAAGGTATCTGTACCACTATTCGATATATCCAAAACCAGAGTTTCCACTACATCTACCCTCACGTTTCCATGATCCAACTCTTCCTCTGACAGAACAAGCACTGGCCATGAACTCGTTCCAGATAGCTCTATCTCTACGGTTGGAGCATCTAGATCATCCGTGGTAATTACCAATGTATCCAACAACGATCCAGGGGTGAGATCAGGATCAAAAGTGACCAATAATGTATCTGTTGTAAACGCTGGAATCACCATCGAAGCCTCACTAACGCTATACCAATCAGAGGATACCTGGATCGAACTCAAGGTCAGATTACCGTTTCCAGCATTTTCAACTAAAAGTTCCCATACAGAAACTTGGTCATGATCAACAGAACCAAAATCGTTAATCGTATCACCATCCATCAAAGCAATAGTACCACCAATTGGGATTAAGGTAAGGGTATCATTCACAGGACTAAATAGATTAGAAGTATCCTGCGGAATCACCGCATAGTGGTACTCCTGACCATTAAGCAGATGTCCATCTTGTCCAGAATCCAAATAGCTAACAACATCATCTGCAAGCACAGCAAGTGTATCATAAGTACCGGTACCAATTGCTCTTATTATTACTAGCTCTTCAATATCACCATTGGCATTACCACGAGGATCCAATGGGTATCCCCACGTTAACTCAATTTGGCCATTCCCACCTGTTCCAGAAAAGGCTGTAACTGCATCTGGTGGCTGTAACGTTTGATCATAAGGCAATGCACCCATATCCATCACTGTACCATCAAAATCTACAGCTCCCTCAGGATTTCCTGCATCAATCGCCAAAGATTCCCAGTTTAATGAAAAATTCAGTGCAGGACCATTTACAAATAATGGATCAACATCAAGATTACCTTCTCCATCTGCTCCACCACTAACAATAGAAAAGGATGTTGCCACGTTTCCAAAACTTCCAATTTCAGAGGCTCCATTTCCAAATAATATGGAATTATCTATATTGACAGAAGCCCCTACAGCAGCATAAACTGCTCCACCACTTCCAACAGACGAATTGTAGGCAATTGTCATGTTGGACATGTCTGCTCCACCACTGAGAACTGCAATTCCTCCTCCACTTCCTGATGCTGCGTTTGCGGCAACGATAACATGATCTAAACTTGGACTTGCACCACCATCAATCTTGATTCCACCACCTTGTGTTCCACCACCACCTAAAATGGTAAAGTTTGAAATTTTGGTGGTTTCATTCTGACCACCATCGATGGTTAGCACTGGACCAGTTCCATCTCCTTGTAGCATGGTCTCAATAGGATCGCCACCTCCACGGAATACTAAGTTCTTATCCAAAAGCGATATACTACCTGAATAGGTTCCAGGAGCAACCTCAATCGTGTCCTGCTGATAGGCAGAATCAATAGCAGCTGCAATAGTCGGGTACTCTGATGGAACAAAAAGAATGATATTTTCTGCAGCCTGCCCAGAAAGCGACATGGTGTAGCTCGGCTCGTCTGGGTCATTGCTACCAAAAATAAGTGTTGCGGTGTTAGAACCTTCCTCGGATGGCTCGTACACTACAGACATGGATAATGTATCTAGAAAGGATAATATAGACGCATCCACATCAATGGAAAACTCAGCATCTCCTTCAAGAATAATTTCTTCAATTTCAAGATTCGGGGTACCAATATTTACAATATCTAAGTTTAGTGTTCTTGAAAAACCCAGCCTGGTAAATGGGAACTGATAACTGGATAAACTATCATTCCCATCACCATTGACTACAATATCTGCAAATTCATTGATAGAATTGCCTAAAAAAGAAACCTGTCTGACAGGGTTATATGGATCATCTGTGTAGACCGTAAGCGTATCGGAATAGACCTCTACTGTTTCAGGAGAAAAAGTCACTGAAACTTCCAGTGAGTCTCCTGGTGGCACAATGCCACTAGTTGGTGTCAAAGTAAAATAATCGGTCTGGTTCATCATAGAATCAATTACCAGATCTGCAACGCCATAGTTGAGAATCCAAAAAGATAATTCAGACTCTGTGCCTTCAGTCACGTATCCGTAGTCAAGCGCAGCACTTGCAAGAAGGAATGTACCAGAGAAGGCAGCATTTCGCTCTCCCGGAGTTCCCATGTTTCCACTTTCACCATAGGGTAGGCCTGCTGCCAACCAACTTTCAGCCAAACTATTATCATAATCTGGTCTAATGAGTTCCATGGAAGCTCCTGAGGAAAAAGGAAATGTATCATCGAAATCCACAACATCCATGATTTGCCCAGAACCATCTTTAATAGAAAGCGCTTCTCCAAAGTTGCTCAAACTGATAGTGGTACCATATTCGTAATCGGGATCATATCCGCCATTTGATTCTATATCTGAGGATTGCCCGAGTAGGCTATACCCTCCACTTGGAATTTTTACATTTCCATCAAAAACATGTGATTCTGTTGTAGAACCGCCCTCCAGCGTCCAGCCACTTAAGTGAATAGGTGTAAACCAGCCATTGTAGACCTCGAACCATTCCTTACCTCCATCACTTCCTGAAGGATTTGGCATAATCTCATTGATGGTTATTGCATTTTCTGTATCAATTCTATGGGGTACATCTTCCATGTATGCTGACTCATTTAATTCACCTGGCCTCTCTACCAACACTATATGGTTGCTATTACCACTAATATCATAAAAAGCAGGAAAGTCACTTTCCAATGAACCTTCATTCATTCTCCAATATCCAAATGTTGTTTCATCAACCCCAAATCCTGCTACAGGCACGAATGGTTGATCATACAATGCTGAATAAGAAAATCTCAATTCATCAATTTGTTGGCCAGATGAGAAAGAAAAGTTATCTCCATAAACTAGATAAGTGGTTGTCATTGCTGGAGTACCATCAATCCAAACAACTGTATTTTCCTCTTTACCAACAATAGCTACATGGTGCCAGGAAGATGTATCTACCATATGAAATAGATCTGACTCCCCTGAGCTTTCTTGAACCTGCGGCAGATCTAAAGAAAGGCGTATACTGTCTCCTTCAACTGACTTTTTAAGAATTAGTTCTGTTGGAATTCCAAATAAATCCTCAGGAGACTCATCATTCGTATATTTGAAAAATCCTTCTAAAGTATATTGCACCTCTCCTGGAATAATTAACTGATTTAAATCAACGATAGCATCAAATCCCTCTAGGAGAATAGAGGTACTATCTTGACCTAACCTATGATGTTCCATAAAACCCAACAGGCCTTCATCACCATCGCTTTCAACAGCTGAAACACGATAAAAATAGGTCTGATCTGGAGCTGGTGAAGATTCAACATAAATGGGACTATTCACTGTAGTATGAGGAGCGGCATCATACCAGTCCTCATTCAAATCAAAGGATCGATAAACATTGTACTGATCTATATTTGGTTGATTTTCTGTATCCCAGGTTAGCTCAACCCTTTGGTTATTTTGAACAGTCTTAAGGTTTTGGACTCTTAAGGGTAAGCCTGTTTGATCATAGAAAAATGCACCAATGTCTGATCTTGTACCATCAATGTCCAATGAATCGGGATGGCCTGCATCAATCATTCGCGAATCTGGAAGCAGATGATAATCACCTGCTAAAAGATCTACGAACAATGGATCAAACTCAATATCTGCTACGCCCAGAGTTGTATTTGCATCAGGAGTAAACTGGCCCACATTATTATCAGAGTAGTTTATCAGACCTACAGTCCCGTATGTAAAACTGATATTATTCTCCTGATCGTAGAGATCCATCATAACATCCCCAGATGGATTATTACGGATGATGGTGTTTGAAATGTGGTGATCATTATCGTTGTGAAAGGATACACCATCCCCTCCAATATTATTTACAATGGTTGCTCCGTGCATGTGTATCTCATGATTAATAAAGATCCCTGATCCCCAGCTAACAGATGAATTCCCACTGATCTCTGAATTCATTATTTTAGTCTGACCCTGGTTTTGTAATTGGATTCCTCCCCCATCGCCCTGGGAAATGTTTCCAGATATTTCTGACTCCCTTATGGTTAATTCAGCATAATTCGTGTCTTCATATATTCCTGCACCACCACCTTCAGAAGCATTACCAGACACAACCACATTATCTAGAGTGACGGTTCCCGTGTTTATGGACATACCACCACCATGCCCAGCGCTGTTTGAATTGATCGAGCTATTTAAAATGTTAACATCGGCATTTTCAACATGCATTCCACCGCCTCTGGTTCCAGCTGTATTATTACTAAAAAGGCTATTTTCAATGTACAGGGTCTCAATATTTGGATTCTGTACTTCGGAACCAAATAATATACCTGCACCAAATTGATCAGCCGTATTATTAAGAAGGTGAACATTATTCATATCTAAAGTTGATCCAAGCGAATAGATTCCTCCACCATCCCATGCACTGTTACAATTCTCTATGATTAAATCCCTGAGTTTTACTAGAGAGTATCCTTGATATATCGATATTCCACCTCCTCGGTTCCAAGTGTAATCTTCCATAGCCCCATTTGCATATCCATTACGTATAGTAAAGCCTTTTACTAGGGGAGATGAATACCCGTTCATTGGGAATTTGATGCAGATGCCTTTATCCTGCCCATCTATGATGGTGGACTCTGTGCTTTCTCCCACAAGGCTTACATTTCGGACACTCTCACTCTCGTCACGACGATATACAAGGTTTTCATTATAGGTACCCGCAGACACAAATGCTGTATCACCATCACTTCCAAAGTTTAAAGCAGCCTGAATCGATCGAAAAGGATCATCGCTTGCACCGGTTGCGGTTAAATCATTCCCACTTTCGCTTATATACCATTTAGGTCCATTATAATTGTTATTATAAGGGTAAGCTCCAATATCTGCTCTAGTACCGTCTACATCCACAGAATCAGGATGACCCGCATTTACCAGCATTGAATAGGCAAATAAATTAAAGTTATTGGTTGAGATATCTATAAAACTTGGTTCAGAGTCAACAACACCAAGATCGCTTATTGACCAGCCTCCATAACTGTTTATATCATCAATACCACCCTGCAGGTTAGAATATTGAATAGAAAGATTGCTATTATCACCAAGTTCTGTAAATATTTGACTAAGTTCATTATTGGACTTTTTATTTTCATAGAAAATTGAATTCACAATTGTTGGTGATGAAGCATGGATTATGGCTAGCCCGCCTCCAACGTCCTGTGCTGTGTTGTCATAAAGATTTACTCTATCCAAATGAATAGTACTTGAGAATGAATAAATTCCTCCACCTCTATTTGATGCATTATTATAATTAACTAAAGTTCTTTCAATTTGGCCTGAGGAATTATCAAAATGCAATCCACCACCATCCAAATAAGAAATATTTGCAACAAATGATGAAACGTTTATGCTCACATCAGAATTTTGAACATACATTCCTCCACCTTTCCATGAAGAATTTCCATATACCTGAACATTAATAAAGGTAGGTCCACCATCTGATGAGATATCATCAACATGGATACCTCCACCATAGCCATCTTCAGCGCTTGAAGTATTATTAAAAACCTCTACATTCTCTAAGGTAGCACTACCATGAACCAACAGCCCTCCCCCTCGATGACCTGCATGGTTATCAGTGACAATAAGGTTTTTTAGTGTGGGGGACTCCTTAATCATTCCTCCAGCACCTTGATAACCCTCACCTCCTGTCAATGTAAATCCATCAATCGTAATATTACTTCCATCAACCGTTAAACAATTTCCCTGATCTGCATTTGGTGCATCAATAATGGTTGACTCAGGTCCATTTACAGACTTTATCGTCAAATGATCATAACCATTTGGCCCATAAGTATATATAGATTCATGGTAGGTTCCATCATGAACCAGTATAGTGTCCCCACCAAATTCACTGATAGCATCAATAGCATGATTAATTGTTGGAAATGGATTATCAGAAGATCCATTCCCGTATGGTTGTTGAGCAGAAACATTCCACTTTCTATTTTGATAGAATGCGACCCCATTGGAGTTCTCATATGCACCAATATCCACCTTTGAATTGGGTGGATTGATTCGATCATTTCCTTCTAAGTCAGTGTCGGTGACCTCATAAAAAAAGAAATCCTCTACACCAGAAGGATAATTAAAAAATCCTTCTTGAATAGAATTTCTACCGCTTGAAATAGCAACTGATTGGTCAGATAAACGGTAATTACCACTGGAGGTATCCACAAAGGAGGGTTCAAAGTAGTAATTGGAGGTGCTGAAAACATTGGTATTCTCATTAAAAACTCCTCCAATATTTATCCCACTTTTTATAAAATTATTGAAAAGATAGACATTTACAGCTTCTGAGGGTGTAAAGTTAGGACGGCTTCCTTGCCCATCATGCCATGTCAAAATAGAATTTGCAAGCAACAGCCTTGGATCTTGAGCGTATGCATGAATGGGATACCCATGATTGTTTGCAATTGTATTATTGATAAGCTTATAACGACCACTTCCAAATGCCAATGCAGACGCAGCATTTGAAAAATCTGATTGATCACCGACATAGCTATTATTGTAAATGAGTGAGTTGGTCGAAATAATATTTCCAGCCAATTGCCAGATGGCTGAACCTCTATAGGTTGAGGAGTTGCTATGCATGATGACATTATTGAGCGTTACATTTGCATCCTGAGCAGCTAATGCTCCTCCACCATATGCACTGTTATTTGAAAATGAGACATTATGGAATTCCGCCATCGACGTTTGAAAAACGTATGCTCCTCCTCCAAAAGGAGTATCATCACCATCAGGGATCGTCCAATTTTGCATACCTGTTCCATTAATTATTGATGCACCATGAAGTTGGAAATTCTCAATGGATCCAAAATTAAAATTAAAATCCTCTAAACCAGTTACTACGATTCCTGTTCCAGAAAAATTTGCATCAATAACAGTTGCTTCTTTGCCTGCACCAGAAACCACAAGGTTTTTACCTCTCACTACTAAATTTTCTTGGAAAGTGCCACCCGATACAAAAATACTGTCACCATTATCTGCAAGGTTTAATGCTGCTTGAATGGATGAAAGTGGAAACTCTGTGTTGCCAATCCCAGATGTATCATTCCCCGCAACCGATACATACCATTTATCATTATTCGAAAATGGAGATAGGTACGCCCCAATACTAGAACGTTTTCCATTTACATCAGTGGAATCAGGGTGACCAGAATGTACGAGAAATGAGGAAGGTAATATGTTGAAATTATTATTTTGGCTATCGATAAATTTCGGATCGATATTATCCAGATTTCCTATACCCCAATTTAATGTCCCGTTGTTAGTCTCAACGCCATCCTGTCCGCCTTGGATAAAACAGTAATCTATATTTACAGTACCGGGATCATCTGATTGTTCAGAAATATGGATATTTTGATCACCATTATTGGTAACAATAGAATTAACCAGTGTTGGTGATCCTCCTGGGTATGTGAAAACACCGTTTAACGTATTATTTGCAATAGTGGCATTGTTTATAATTGGCTCACTATACCAGGAAAAAATACCGGATTCATTATTATATATATGCACATTATTAATTATGCTTTGGGAAGGTCCTTGAATACCAACAGATCCAGCCGATCCAATATTATTTTTAACGATCAAGTTCTTTAGTGTTGGACTAGAAAGGTTAACTCTGATGCCTCCACCAGATGGATAATTAGTGTCTATTCCATTTTGTATTGTAAAATTATCTAATAACGCAGCACTTGTTTCTCCATTGATAAATTGTACTACGCTGGTGATTTGATTACCATCAATGAT
>JAYNUL010000007.1:0-30411 GCA_038281125.1 Fidelibacterota bacterium
AAGCTGCAAGTGTGATGTCTTCTGGAGATAAATGTTACATAAGACAGGGACGCTACCATGAAACCATTTCGATAGATGACCTTGATGGGTCATCAGGATCTGCCATAGTATTTACAAACTATAATAATGAAAGAGTGGTGGTAGATGGTACCACGCCAATTACATCTACCTGGACACAGGTTGGATCATCTAATATATGGAGGACCAAACTATCTGCTGATATTTGGCAACTGTTTGTCAACTGGGAGGAACAGGTTATGGCCCGTTGGCCCAATGCAAAGTTTAGCGATGATACGATTTGGGATAATGATAATTACTGGGCAAAGGGTACGATTGACGATGATGAGAATGCATACACCAATGGTACCATTATCGATGACCCTTACACTAATTCTGCAGGGACTACAATTGATCTCAGCGCTACTGGTTTTGACCTTGATGAGACGAATAAACAGGCTATAGCCATTCTTAATTTAGGGTCTTTTAGAACATGGTCAAGAATAGTTACAAGTCACTCAGGGAACACGTTTAATTATGCAACCGTTCCAAGTTGGAAAACAAAGCATCACTATTATTATCTTGAGGGAAGGAAAGAATTTCTAGACCAAGAAGGCGAATGGTGGTATGATACCTATAATAGCGCAGACTCACTGTACTATTATGCTGCAAATGGAGTAAATCCAAATAGATTAGATTTCAGAGGTAAAGTACAATCATATGCATTTTCGATAACAGGATCACAATACATTCAGATCAAGAATCTGGAGTTCTTTGCCACAACAGTATATTTTTCCAATGCAGATAATTGTTTGGTTTATGGATGTAACTTTATGTATCCAAGTTGCTCAAAACGGATGCTTAGGACAGTAGATACTGAGCCAGAAATGACAAAATTCGCTTCTGGAAGTTCAGGAAGTTCCATCCGTAATTGTGCATTTAGAAATACAGATGGGACAGCATTAGAAATGTGGGGTGGAACAGATACTGTTGATAATTGTTATTTTAATAAAATTGATTACTCTGTTGCTGATAATAGTAGTATCATGCTTACTATTCGAATGAATGGAACATCAAATGTATTTCGAAAGAATACAGTGCACAAGACAGGAGGTTCGGCAACTGTAATGGTTGGAGATGCTGGTCTTGTTGAGTACAATAATCTTTACGATACAGGGCATTTACAAAGTGATGGAGCCATGATTCAATTTATGGAAGGTCAGCAGGATGGAGCTATCTGTCGTTACAACTGGTTACATGATACGGAAAAGTATGGTGCCAGGTTTGACCATAGTGGTGCCGCAGATGGAACAAATGGTATCATGCATCACAATTTAGCATGGAATTGTGAGAGCGGTGGAATAATGGTCAAAGGTGATAATCATAAAATTTATAATAATACTGTTCTCAACTCTGGTAGTAAGAATGATATAATTGTTTTCCAGGTTAATTCAGGTGATCATGCTTCCACAATTGTAAAAAATAATGCTGCGGATAAGATTGCAAATCATAGGACCAATAATGTTGCTATCGATTTTGGGACCTACACTAATAATTGGAATGGTTACGATGAAAGTGTTACCCTTAACAGTATACTTACAGATACAACTAACAATGATTTTTCTCCTGGGACCTCATCGCCTCTGATTGATGCTGGTTCTGTGGTTAGCGGAATAACCGATCAATATACGAATAATGGAAGTGCACCCGATATTGGAGCATATGAAGATGGGAATTCTAACTGGACAGCAGGGCATGATTGGGATCTAGGTACTACATTTGGTAACAATTGGGTGCCACTACACGGAGCAACAATAAGTGGAAATTCTGGATTTAGAATGATGAGTAGCCCAGTTTCAGGTACAGTCATAAGTGATCTTTTGGAAGAACTTTGGATACAGGGAGCAACAGGAGGCGACGTTACCGATGGCAATGCAAATGTTTGGTTGTTGGATCTTGCTGGGCAGAGTTGGTCAGCAATATCAAATATATCCACGCAATCTCTTGCCGCTGGGCAAGGTCTCTTAGTATATGTTTTCGAAGATATAGATTATGATGGGAGCAGTGAATTACCAGTTGACCTTTATGTATCTGGAACGCACAATACTGGGAATGTGTCCGTAGGAAGCATACCTCAAGATAGTTACTATCTTGCAGGAAACCCATATATTAAGACTATTGACTGGGATGATGTTTCAAAAACTAACCTATCATCAGTCATATCTGTCTGGGATGATGCTACTAGTTCATGGAAGACATGGAATGGATCATCTGGTGATCTTAGCAATGGACTCATTGCCCCATTCCAAGGATTTTGGGTACAAGCTAGTGGTGGAGTTGGAAGTTTTACCATCCAGAGTGATGATATTGCAACCAGTGCAGGCTCTTTTCTTGGCCGAACCACAGATGAGGAACAAACAGGTAGCCTTATTTTATCTCTTTCAGCAAATAATCAGATTGATAGAGTTTACTTCACATTTAAGGAAGATGGACAAACTTATTATGATATTGCTGATGCTGAAAAACTACTTCCTTTGAATCCCACGCCACGATTAGCCGCAATGACAATAACCAACAATTCAGCTCTTAAAATAAACAATCTTCCTTTCGAACATTCTGGAATCATTTCTATTCCTTTAGAAATTTTATCCTTACAGCTTGATTCATCTGGGAATTTTGTTACGGTTAATGATGAAGTCCATTTTATACAAGAATATGAAAATTTACCTGACCACATTACGCTAAGCTTATTTGATGGTCATACGGGAGTTGAATACGATATGCAAAACTCAGGTGTAATAAATCTGATAACGGAGGAAAAGGGTAGTTTTAGCCCAACATCAAATTTGGCTATAAAATCATATCCAGTATTAGGTGAACAAAGGTACCAGCTTTTAGTACACTATGGTAATCTTGAAAAAGGCAAGGATAATCCATTACCAAGCTCATTTAAACTACACCAAAACTATCCGAACCCATTTAATCCTACAACAAGGATTAAATATGATATTCCAAAATTATCAGAGGTTAGGATTGTTGTGTATAATCTTATGGGACGGCAAGTCGCAATCCTATTTGACGGTATAAAACCCGCAGGATATCACAACATTTCATGGGATGGCACTAACCAACTAGGAGATCATGTGTCCTCTGGGATGTATGTATACTCAATTCATACAGATAACTATATATCCTCAAAAAAAATGATTTTCATTAAATGATTACATACTTATGGTAAAACCCATTTAATTCTTGGAAAATATATTTTTAAGTTTAATCTATGAGATTACTATCTTCTTTGATCTTCTTATCAATCGTTTTTGGCCAAGGCGATTATTCACTTGAGGACATAAATCCATCATCTGATTATTATGGTGTTAATGTTGGGACCTCCTATTTTGAAGGGAAAATTACTCTACACTATTTTGGACACTTTTATTGAGGAACATGTGCTACCCGGTTCGGGCAGTTAAATGACTTGTATGATGACTACAAAGCTCAAGGGCAACCAGTAGAATTAATTGGTATTGGAAAAGATACTCATTTAAGCTCATTAAGTAATTGGACTAATAACAATAATGCTCCAGTTTGTGCTGAAGAATCACCTTTTACCACTTGGAATAATTGGGGTGCAGCACAAAGAGACTTATTCGTTTTAGATCAAGATGGAAATGTCGTTCTAGAACAAAATATAACTGCAGGGCTACCTAATAACCTTGAAATCCTAATTTCAGATTTGTTGGGGCCCGATATAATGCCATGTGAAATTGATAACATTTACATTAATGAGGTAAACAATTCAGGTGGCTCTAATAATTACATTGAGATTCTCAATAGTGGTAGTACTGATTGTAGTTTAGAAGGTTTCAGTCTTGGAAATTCAACCGACCCACTTAACTTTTCTTTTGAAAATGTCATTCTACAAGCTGGACAATTCTGGCTCGGATATGAAGGACAAGATAGCAGTTTCAGTGCAGAAATTAATTCAGTTGCAGACACTATAATTCTCTCTGATTCAAATAATAATTTAATCTCTGTGGAAGTTGGCGAATCTCAAGAATTGGAAGGAATATCACTATCACAAAGTTTCAATGAGGAAGGTATTGGATGTTATACAAGTCCTTCTCCAGGGGCAATTAACAATGCCTGCCTTGTACTAAGTAATGAAGAGTACAATATTATACCTGAACAAGTAACCTTGTACCAAAATTATCCAAACCCTTTTAATCCTTTGACAACAATTAAATATACACTTAGTAAAAATGCTAAAGTCAATATGGATATTTTTGATTCTAATGGAAAACTAGTTTCAAATTTATTTCAGGGAAATCAAAATACTGGAATTAAAAGTTTAACTTGGAACGGCACCAATCATTTAGGTCAAAAAGTCACTACTGGTATATACATCTATAGATTACTCGTGGATGAGACCTTTTTCACAAAAAAAATGATTTTTCTAAAGTAAAAAATATTCCCCTTTCATATTAGCATCTCAATCTAGATGTTAATTACCAGTTATTATATCCTTTTTCTTTATAGATGTACTTGGACAATGATATTATTTATCTACTTTTTTTTATTTACTAGATTAATAATATTCAAAAGCTAGAAGGAAGATTAAATGAAGCAATATTTCTTAGGATTTTTCACGGCAGTATGCCTGACATCAAGCCTTTTCATTTTTATAGGAAGTAGCAATAGAAATCTAGGAGATATTACTGTAAGTAGTATCTCTATCTATCCCAATAAGAATGGAGATGGAGGGTATATAAAAACATATAATGATGAAGGCCATCAAACTGCATACTTGGGTACAGGTGAAGATGGAGTTGGAATTATTGGTGTACATAATTCATTAGGAACACAGGTTGCATATTTAGGGGCTGGTACATTAGGATCAGGTTTTCTAAAAACATACAATCAAGCAGGGCTAAGAACATTGTATTTAGGAAGTGGGGGGCAAAGTGGAGGAATCTTACAAACATATAATAATAGTCAAAAACAAACATTATACCTTGGGACAGCAGAAGATGGATTTGGATTAATTGGTGTTCATAATGCTGAAGGGAAACAAATAACCTATATGGGCACAGGGCAACAAGGTGGTGGCTTTATCAGAACAAATAACATGCAGGGTGGAATAACTTCTTATTTAGGAGAGGGTAAAGATAGTAGAGGTGGTCATTTACAAACCTTTAATATGAAAGGTGAAATAACTTCATATTTGGGTACTTCAATTCACGAGGCTGGTTCTTTAGAATTGAATAATGAATATGGAATTAAAGTAGGATCAATAGGTGCATCATTTGAGCAAGATATTTTCAGAGGTGATGGTGTAATTATGCTCTACGATAGGACAGGAGAATTTGGATGGATGAGTGATGGTAAATCATCCGAAAAATCTCAAAATTAGGATCTATTTTTAAAAAAATTTGATTATCAATCTCCATCATAATCAAATAAGGCATACATAACTCTTTTTGCGCTACTTTCTTTATCTTTCTTTAACCTTTTCGACTCTAGTCGCCCAGTCACGTTTTGACATGAAAATGATAATTAAATCTGAAGGCATTTCATATTTAAAGGGATCAAAAAAGCCATTCTCGGGTATCGGATATGTATTATCAGAGGAAACAGGAAAAAAATTAATTGAGAGTAAATATTTGAAAGGTCATTTACATGGTTTTTATAGTGAATGGTGGGAAAACGGTAAGAAAAAAAGATATGGAAGATATAAAGAAGGCAAACGTGATGGAAGATGGGTAGAATATTATGAGAATGGTAATATTTTTTCTGAAAATAGTTTCAAAAATGGAATTATGCATGGTTTTTCAAATAAGTGGCATGAGAATGGCACTATTCATTACAAAGGTAAATACAATAAAGGAGAAAAATTTGGATCCTGGGACTATTGGGATAACAACGGAAAATTAATCGAGTACATATGTATTGAGACAAAATTTGGTGTAATCATTTTAGACTTGTTTGAAGATTATGCGCCAATTCATGCACAAAATTTCAAAGATCATGTTGAATCTGAGTATTATAGTGGAACAACCTTTCATAGAGTTATTTCTAATTTCGTCATTCAAGGTGGAGATCCCAATACCAGACTAAGTAATCGAAAAATTCATGGGAAAGGAGGTTCTGCTTCTTCTTATCATGGTATCGGCGAAAAATCAGAACCTTTATCCTGGAGATTACCAGAGGAATTCAATGATTTAAATCATAAAAGAGGTACATTATCTATGGCTAGAGGATTTGACCCAAACAGCGCGGGAAGTCAATTTTTTATTTGTCAAAGGGACCTGCCAAATCTTGATGGTGAATATACAATTTTTGGGAAAGTTATAGATGGAATGAACGTTGTTGATCATATTGCGAAAGTCAACGTGGATTTTAGAGATAATCCAATCAAAAGAGTAGAAATGGAAATTAGTATATGCAATTAGGCAATCAATCTTTTGGGTATTTTATATAAAATTAATAATCTAGAAGCCTGAATTAACACAACTCTAGGAGTCATTTGTTTATCACTTGATAAGTAGATTGTTATGAATAATTTGAAAAATGTTACATGATTTTTACAGAACTTTTAGTTGATATAGTTGCATCATCTATTTTTCTCCTTTTCGGATTTTTATTTGGAAAATATAGAGAAAAAAAAATGCATGAAGGGGAAAATTTAGATGAATATGAGTTCTATCCATTTGATATCGATGAAAATAATAATTTATTTTTTGATTTAAATAAATTCAATGACGGTGTGTTGTATTTAATTCGAAATAGAGATAGCACCGCAGCAAGACAATTGATACTAATTGGTGAGCAGAATAATGTTCAGATTAGTCTAAAAGGTGCTTTAAATAGCAACTATAAAAAGCTTTATCGAAAGTATAATGGTGAAAAGATTATTGATGATACGGTAAGATTTTTAGAGAATTACAAAAGGATTGTACGTTTGATTGGTGATAGTTTTCCTGATACAGGAATGGAAATTTTATTACATAATCTTACTAATCCATCCAAAGCCCTCTACCATATTAAAAACAATGTCACTGGCAGGAATATAGAGGCGCCTGCAACTAACTTGGTACATGACCTCAAAACAAGAGGTCTTCAAAATCAAGATAAGCTAAACTATGAATTAAATATTGGTTCCCGGAAGTTTAAGTGCACTACAGTGCCCATTTTCAGAGATGGTTATGGTTTGGTAGGAGCCATTTGCATCAATGTAGACTATAACTATTTGGATCAAGAAGTACGCAATAATCAAAAAAAGCTTAACTCATTTTTAGACTCAGTTTTAAAAACTGAAATGGTTTTGGATGAGAATATTTTAAGTAAGAATGAATATGAAAAGGCTCTTTCAGGTAAGAAGCATTTTCGTGACGAATGAATCGAAAAATGATAAAAAAAAAGAACTTTGTATGGATTTAAACCAATCAATTTTGGATGCTTCTTCAAGAATTGACCCTTTTATTAGAAAAACTAATTTTAGTTTTTCAGAAGCTTTTTCTGAGATTTTGGGTGCCTCTGTTTTTTTTAAATTAGAAAATCAACAGTTTACAGGTTCATTCAAAGTAAGAGGTGCACTTAATAAAATATTAACCTTGATTGAGAAAAAAGAAAATATATCAAGTGTCCTATCTGCCTCGACAGGTAATCACGGTGCAGCTGTTGCCTATGCTGCAAATCAGACGAATATTGATTGTAATATTTATGTTCCTAAGGGATCATCTCAAGTGAAATTATCCAAAATGAAATGTTATGGAGCTAACGTTACTATTTTTGGCGAGGATTGTGTCGATGCTGAAATAAAGGCTAGAGAGTTCTCTGAGCAGAGAGCAATTCCATATATTTCTCCGTATAATGACTTTGATGTTATTGCAGGGCAAGGAACTCTAGGAACTGAAATTATATCACAGTCTGATGAATTAGATGTTATTATCATATCAATTGGAGGAGGTGGATTATTTTCTGGAACAGCATCCTTTATTAAATCTATTTGGCCTAAGGTAAGGATTATTGGCTGTTCTCCAAAAAATTCTGCAGTGATGATTCATTCAATGGAAGCTGGTAAAATTTTGGAAATTGAATCATTACCCACGCTTAGCGATGGTACTGCTGGTGGTGTAGAAAAAGATTCTATCACTTTCCAACTTTGTAGTGAATTCGTTGATGAATCAATACTAGTTAGTGAAGATGAAATTAAAAAGGCTATGATATTGTACATGCAAAATGAATCTCAACTTTTAGAGGGTGCAGCTGGTGTAGCAGTAGGAGCACTTATAAAAATGAGAGATGAGTTAAAAGGGAAAAAAATTGGGGTTGTTATCTGCGGCGGGAACGTTTCTATTGAGACCTTAAGACGTGTTATATGCTAGTATTCCAACAAAAACAAATATGAATATTCCAAGATTTCACCTAGCGTTCCCGGTTCACAATTTGGAGGAAGCAAAAGTCTTTTATCATGAGATTTTAGGTTGTGAAATAGGTAGGTATTCAGACCAGTGGATGGATTTTAATTTATATGGACACCAAATCGTGGCCCATCTTTCGCCTCAGGATTGTATTTTGGCAAAACATAATGAAGTGGATGGAGATGATGTTCCCTCAAGGCATTTTGGAGTTATATTACCATGGGAAAAATGGAGTCAACTAAGAAATGTTCTTATAGAAAAAAAGGTAAACTGGTTGATAGAACCAAGGATTCGTTTCAAGAATACTCCTGGAGAACAAGGCACCTTTTTTATAAATGATCCAAGTAATAATAGCTTAGAGTTTAAAACCTTCAAGAATGATAGAGACATTTTTAAAAGTTCAAAGTAATTATGCCAAAAATAGATTTTTTACCTGATAATAAAATTTTTGACTCAGAGCCAGGAGAAACAATCCTTCAAACAGCTTCTAGAAATGGAATCCCTCATGTAAGTGCGTGCGGTGGTGAAGGAAAATGTACAACTTGCAGATTGCTTATATTGGATGGAATTGATAATTGCTCTCCGGAAACTGATACCGAAATATCTCTAAAGGAAAAAGCACACACAACTGATGAGTTTAGGTTGGCATGTCAGACAACTATAACCGGAGACATTGTTGTTCGCAGGCTAGTTCTCAACAAGGAAGATATAGAATCTGTTTCTGAAAAAGGAGTTTCAGGTAGGTTAGGTGAAACAAAGAAAATTGCTATTTTATTTAGTGATATAAGAGGATTTACTCCCTTTTCTGAAAAATTAACTCCTTATGATGTGGTATTTATACTGAATCGATATTTTAACAGAATGGTAAGAGTAGTTGAAAATAATCATGGAACGGTTGACAACTATATTGGAGATGGGATGGTTGCAATTTTTGGCTTGCATGATGAAAATGATCCTGCACACCATGCAGTGAAAAGTGCGCTTGAAATGTGCGCTGAAATAGATGATATGAAGCCATATCTCAAAACAATGTATGGACAAGATTTTAATATTGGTGTTGGTATCCATTGGGGAGAGGCTGTTGTTGGAGATATTGGAGCAGGAAAATCCAAGCGCTTAACCGCAATTGGAGATGCCATGAATTTTGCAAGTAGGGTTGAATCCGCAAATAAACAGTTTCAATCAAGAGTACTGATTTCAGAGGAGACACATGACGAAATTAAGGATTCTTTAGTCATCAAAGATTTTATGCGAACCAATTTACCAGGTATTGATGGTAGAGTAACACTCTATGAAATTGAAGACATTAATTACTCATCCAATGAAGAAAAAGAAAAAGAACAGATTGAAGATAATGTTACCTGGAGTAAGTGTTCAGAAGTAGATACATTTGAAGAAAAAGATCAGCAGGTATTCAAAATCAAAAGAGAAGATATTTTGGTTGTAAAGATCGAAGATAATTTCTTTGCATTAAATGACAAGTGCCCACACGCATATTTAAGTTTGCAGGGAAGTGATATCGATATGAAGAATGAAACCATAGCATGCCGTTGGCATAAAAGTGCCTTTTGTTATAAAACTGGCGAGGTCAAAGAATGGATGAAAATTAGTAATTTTCAAAAGATGCTTGGGAAAATAGGTCTTAATGCAGAAGCACAGGAAATTGCACAAATGGAAAAAATACCAGTCGATGTATATAAGACCAAAATTGAGGATGGATTTGTATGGGTTGGCATAGAACAGAGTTAACAATAATTAAATTCAGGAGATAATTGTGAGCGAACAAAATATTCAATGGACAAAATTAGCAGATGAAAAAAGCTTTGACATACAATCAGAGCAATTACATAAAGTTAAACGTGATGACATCCTTGTCATAAAAGATGATAATGGATTCCATGCAATTAATAATCGCTGTCCTCATCTAGGTTTGGCTTTGAACTTAGGAGGATGCAATAAAGAAGATAAAACCATACATTGCAAATTTCATTCTAGTGACTTTTCCTATGAAACTGGCGAGGTAAAGTCTTGGTTAAATGTAAAAGGTTTTGAAAAAATTATGATGTGGTTGTTTTCAAAATTTGACGCTGATGCAAAAAAGATGATGGCCATGGAACCTAAACCAGTAGAAAAATTCCAAACAAAGGTTGAAGATGATTTTGTGTGGGTTGGTATTGATCAGGGAGATTAATTTACCTGGTTTATCCCTCTGAATCGTCATTTTGAAGATAAAATCAATATACTTTATAATCTTTTTTTTGTCCTCCACCTCTTTTGCTCAAGGCAAGTGGCATGATGGAAATTTAAAAGGTATAAATGACCTATTTTTTAGTCTTAACATCAAAGGTATTGATGATGGGGTATGGGAAAAAAGAGTTTTCAGTTTTATTGAGCTTAGGCTCTTGGAACATGGTATTGAATTGATTCAAGATCAAATGCCTAGAATGGTCATTGATATTCAAATATTAGATTCAAGAGTTGAGGAAACCTCCACCTATTTGGTTATGTGCAGTGTTTATAATTACGGAGTATCTGAAAAAGAGTATTACCGTTCGATGGCAGATACTTTAATTACAAGAAAACTGATGACAAGCAAGGTCTATTCGCAGGAATTAATTGGGCAAACAAGTTCAAAAAAAATTCATAAGGAAGTAGAAAAAAGTATCAATAAGATTTTAACGACCTATCTTGACCAATGGTATAGAGATAACCCTCTGAAACAATTTTAGACCAATTTTACATAGAACCTCTTCGTTTGATAATTTCATTCTCTCAATGTAAGTTTTAGGGAAAGGTAAAAAACAAACTTTTCATGACAAAGATGTCAGTGATCCGAGGAATAATCATATTACATCTTGTGAGTATCTGCTTTGCTGTAGACACCACAAAAGCTGTCTCAATGAGGACCGGTAATCAACTCGCTGTGCTTGAGTTTGAAGGTTGGTCTATATCAGAACCGCTTACAAGATTCCTAACAGAAGAACTTCGAGAAACAATACGCGATCTAAATATATTTCAAGTTCAAGACCGTGGCTTAACAAACGAGGTTAGCATTTTCAGTCCAAGGAAAAAAGATTATTGGTCTTGCTGGAGTGAGGAATGCGCTATTGATCTTGGGAAAAGGTTAAAAGTGAACTACGTCATAGCTGGTAATATTCAGAAAAAAGATCTTAATGAATTTCTTATCAGTGGACGTCTTTTTTCTATTGATATGGAAACAATGTTAAATGAGTTTGAAATGAATAGTAGTGGTATTACTGATAGTCTCCTATTAGAAATGAAAAAGATGGCCTATAATATCAGCGGGCTCCCAGTTCCTGATACACTAACTGTAGGTTCTGACACATCTGGAGTTGCAACTGTAGGGGATATTAAACAAAAAGAAGATAGAAAATGGTTCAAGCTTCCTCCAATTCCAACGAAGATTAAGGCGTTAATGATGTCCACGGCTATTCCAGGGACTGGTCAAATCTGGGTTCAAAGAAAATATCCTGGCTATGGATTTTTGGGAACAGAAGTAACTCTGGGAACGGCTGCATTAATTTCCTATTACAACTATAACAAAGCATGGGGCGGATTTGAAGAGAATTATTCTTCCTACCAGGATGGTACAGATCCCCATACTCTAGAAAAAATTAGACCCAAAGTAATCCAATATGCTGAAGATTCTAGGAGATATAATTCATTTATGAAGGGAATTCGAGGCGTTGCTGCATCCATCTGGATTGTTAACATGGTACATGCTTATCTTGTTGCACCAAGCGATGATTATTTTGATGGAGAATACTTTTTTGATTTAGAATACAACCCAAATGTCAATCAGGTTCAGCTCAATTTCAACTTTTAATACCTTTAAGACTATTGGCATTTATATGATTGCCGTAATCTTTTCCTGTGAAGATGCAAACTATGATTTAAATAATCCATTTGATCCTAGCAATATGGACTTAGATCCTCCTGCATTATTTTTTCACCCTCCCGAAATCAATGCAAGTATGGGCGAATCAATTTCGGTGGAAGTATATGGATTAAAACTAGACAGCTCGGCAGGGGCGCATTTTGATATAAGATATGATTGGGGTAGTGTCACCGTTGACTCAGTTATTCCAGGTCCCTTTTTTACAGGAACAAATGAACCAATGGAGATTACTGTTGATGAACAAGGCGTTCTTGATGTCTTTATATATTTTCTCCCAGATTTAAGCTCTAATCAAAGTAAAAGTGGTACTTGGTCCATAGCTACTATTTATTTTTCCACGATCTCGACTGGAGAATCTGAGTTATTATTTGGACCAAATACAACGCTAAGAAATGCAAAAAATGAACCTCTAACAATAAATGAATATGGTTCTGGGTACATCTATGTGGAATAGAAATTTTCTATTTTATTTTTTTTCTATTATTTCATTCCCAATGTGGGGTCAAGACGCCAGCTTTAATTTTAACACAAATGATTTTGTAAGCATACCCAGTAATACTTCCCTTCAAGCAGAAACTGGTATGACTATTGAATGCTGGGTTAATCCTGAATCAGATACATATGCAGATTATTCACCTTTGGTGCATTACTTTAGATTAGGGGGCCCAACGGAAGAGTCTGGATTTGCACTTCAATATTTTGATGGACAGTTGCGGTTTATGATAAGTGTCGGGGATGGAAATTATGACATATTCGGTGATGGATTAGGACTTTGGCCCGGAACTACACTTGATCAAGGTACTTGGACACACATTGCAGGTACTTATGACGCTTTAACAGGACAGGCAAAAATTTTCAAAAATGGTGTAGAAGAAGCAAGCTTTGCCACTGAAGGTGGAAATTTAAACTGGGATTTCATTGACACAATTAATATGAAAATTGGTAAAAGCGAAATAAATCCCGCATCCGAAGATACCTATTTTAATGGAGGAATAGATGATGTCCGGTTATGGAATAGAGCGTTAGATTCTAATGAACTTCAAAATAGATTATGTAACTCTCCATTGGGGGTCGAGGGATTAATTGGATATTGGAATTTTAATGATGGAAGTGATGTAACAATTGAAGATCTTACGGGTAATGGAAATAATGGAACGCTTTCAAACTTAGGCATTGGTGGCTGGGGGAATGATGCTCTAGATAACAATCCTCTTTGTCTTGGAACTGGCGAGTGTGTTGATTCAGTAATCGTATCTCTACCGTTTTTTCATAGTTCTTCCTTAGATCAGTCTATGGGAGATGATTGGTCTTTCCAAAATTATCCTGATGGAGCAGATTTCGCATATGAGATTACACTGCCAACTCAGAAAAACCTTTATGTAGATACTTGCGATCCTTTAACAGATTTTGATACTATTTTATCTATAAAAGATGAATGCGGCAATGAAGTGTCACTAACAGAGTTTGATGACGGGACCCAAGACTTTTGTCCAGAGGCAAGTGTAGATCCACCATATTTTGCTAGTATTATTGATAGCATTACCCTTTCTGCGGGAACATATTATATTGTAGTTGATGGATATAGTGGTGCTGCTGGAAACTACAAAATTGCAATAGGAACATTACCCGAGATTATAGGATCTGATATAGCACCTGATGATAGCTATTTAGATATTTACTTCAGTGAAGGTATGTATACAGAGGCAACGACAAGTGGAGCTCTTGTTGCATCTGATTTTGAAATTACTTTGAATCCCAATGGTGGTACAGCGACTGGAGTAAACATTGACTACCTATCAGATACAATGGGAGGACCATTAGAAGGTGGTGAAGACACAGTTCGCTTTATGATTAATATTGAGGGAGAGTCAACTGGGCAAGAACAGATAACTGTTCGTCCATTAACCAACGCGTCTGTTTTTAACTCTTTTGGAATAGGACTATTAAGGTCAGCAGATCAGACTCAGCAACTCTCTGATCAGTTCCCACCATTTTTACAGTCAATTTCTCCTGATAATGGATCAATTGATATTGCAACAAACTCAAATATTGTTGTTGAATTTTCTGAGCCAATTCGAAACAATGAAGGACTTAATCTAAATGATTTAAATGCCAGTAATTCTATCAAATTAATTGAAGATGATTCTGGAGAACCTATATCATATTCAATAAATACAATAAATGACCAAAGTTTTACACTCGATCCAGAAAATGATCTTCCAGAGTTTTCTGATATTTTAATTATATTAACCAATATCCAGGATACCAATGGAAACTTATTTCCTGTGGATACGATACAGTTTCGAACCGCAGACGAATCACCACCACTGATTTCTGGTAGTGGCCTCGCTAACACAAATCAATATTGCTATATTGATTTTAATGAAGGTGTCTTTTCCAATAACTCAGGAGATGGAGGTATTGAGCTTGAAGATCTCGAATATACCTTTGAATCTAATGGTGGTAATTGTACTGAAATAGATGTTCTTGAAATCAAAAATTATACTGGGGCACTCTTGACTGGTGGAGAGACTTTGATTTATGCATACCTACAATTAAATGGTTCCCCATCTGGATCCGAAACAATCATGTTTGCTCCAGCAGATGGCACATCCATATTTGATCAGTCTGGAAATCCAATGCATCCGTCTAGCATAACTGGTACACTGACACTGAATGCTTCTGCAAGTATTGATTCAATATATTTAGATCCCAGTAATGAGTATTTGGATATCATTTTTTCAAACGGTATCTATGGTGATTCACAACAATTACAAACTATTCAAATTGACGACATCCAAATTTTGTTTACCTCAAATAATGGGAATGCATCTACTGCAAACATTAACGAATTATCAAATAATAGTGGAAATAGTTTAATTGGTGGTGAAAACATTATAAGAATTCAATTGGAGTTTGATGCACTTCCATCTGGTGTTGAAACTATTCGTATCATGCCATCAGGTGAAGATAGAATTTTCAATTCTTATGGTGTTTTAGTTCCACAATCGGAAAATACTGGAAATATCTTTCTCAATGACCAATTGCCTCCATCTGGAGTTACTGATGCTGAAGATGGGGCTTATAATGTTTATAAAACGGATACTCTCTCAATGGTGTTCACAGATAATTTATATGATCCAGGTACTGGAGATCTGATGACAATTTCTGAATTGAAAAACTTTGTTACTCTTGAATATGTAGATAGTTCTAATACAGCAATTCCTTTTGATTTAATTATGGAAGGAAGTCCTCCTACATTATTTATAGTACCTGAGACAGATTATGCAAGTGATGGAGTTGTTTATTTTGATTTTACAGCTTCGCTTGCAGATGAAAATGGTAATGCGATTGATTTTAATTTCTCAGCTACATTTACGATTGAAGATTACATTCCTCCAAAGGTTAATACCTATCTCCTTGCATTAGATAACTCATATATAGATTTAGAATTTGACGATCATATTTATGGTAATGATAATGTATCTGGGACAATGGATATTAATGATATTTCAGTAAAAATTATTCCAAATGGCAGTGAAATGGATTCATGCACCGTAACAAGTCTGACGCGAACAGATAGTAACTTTTTAACAGGTGGTGAAGTTAGTATTAGAGTAAATCTTGAATACAATAATACTCCTAACGGGAATGAATTTATTCTTCTTGAATCAAGTGAGAATATTTCCATATATGATGAATCAGGTAATGAGTATTCAGAGGTTGCTTATATTGATACTACAAGGTTAAATGATATTCTTCCTCCAAGCATTGATTCAATTTCAGTTCCTATTGATTCCTTTATTGTGCTAATGGAGAGTACCCCTATTACATTTGGTTTTAATGAAAAAGTAGATTCTTTAGATTTTACTATATCATCAAAAGCGATCGATTCAGTACACTATGAATTTGATAAGGAAGATTCCTTATTAAGAGTCATACTCCAACCTCCATTTGCAAGTCATGATAGTATAACGGTCAACTTTTCATATTTGGAAGATGAAGCTGGATTAAGCACGGTTGACATCGCCTATACTTATATTACTCCAATTTTGGGCGATTATAATCTTGATACCAAGATTACTCATGATGATTTATATAATCTTGTAGAAAATTGGGAGAGGAAAAATTTTAATTATGAGCTTGGACCTGTTTCCGGAGAAGTACCACATTTTATTTCCACTCCTGATAGTAAGTTTGATATCGAAGATGGGATGGCATTTGTTCAAATCTGGTCCTGGTATCAAAAGGAATATGGGCAAATTATTGAAGATACAGTAATGATTGGGAGGCCATTAGAATTCACTAAGTCTGGAAATGAATTATATCTTTTTATTGATGATAGCGTCACGTCAGGTCAAATCCAAGTCCGAGATAATAAATCTAATATAGCAGTAAAATTTTTGACTGTTTCTGAACAAAAAGGATCTATGTTTTTAAATTATCAAAACATAGATAAAGGTTTTTCAATTATGGAATTTGCAAGATCAACGAATTTGCAAAAAGACACAATTAAAATTCCTTTATTAGAAAATACGGAGTTAAGCATTTTTTATAACTTTAGTGATGAAAGTAGGAAAGATATTCAGAAAGGGTACTTTACCTTTGAACATAGTCCTAATCCAACCTCCTTTGCATTGTACCCAGCATATCCGAATCCATTTAACCCCACAACAACATTACATTTTGATATACCCGAATTGGATATTATCAAAAAAACATATCTTTCAGTATTTGATGTAAGGGGCAGGGAGGTCGACTTGCTAATTAATGAAATTAAATCCCCTGGATCCTACAAGTTAAAATGGAATGGAGAAAATTTTTCTTCTGGTGTCTATTTTGTTAACATGAGAATTGGGAATCATGTAAAGACGCAAAAAATCATCCTTCTAAAGTAGGTTTCTTTGCTGGGTTGCTTTTTATGATACACCACCACTACATTTAGAATCTTATGAAAAATATTTTAACTACTCAGCAACTTAGAGAGAAGTATGATCCTGACTCAATATTAAAAGCAATTGAATCGTCTTTTGAGCAAAATCAGGATAAACTTTCAATGATTCTTTCACATAATCAAAGTCCACTGATGAGATATAATGCACATCTTCAAATATCATTATTTGAATCTGATCAGAAAAAAGATGACTTTATAACTGAGGCATCATCTTTACTAAAAGATGCTACATATTTTATGATGTTGTCAAAAAAAGAAAGGACATCTGTAACCCAAAGAATGCGTGCTTATTATTCTGATGTAGTTCAAAATCAATTGATTAGAGTTGAACTCATACTTGATGACTCTGAAATTGGTTCTCCAAAACATTCTATTGATCCGAATGTTAATCATAAAGGAATGGGGCAAGTAAAAGCAATATTAAGTCTAGTAAGAAAAAGTTTATATAATGAAAATGAATATAGAAAAAAATTAAATCGTGCTGGATACCTAACAGGACTTCAGATTTCTCTGGGAAATTTTTTTATATTTTTAAAGAGAATTGGCATGAACCAAAAAGATCAAATTTCTTTAATCCAGTATATCTTTGATGAATTTGACGTGGATTGGGAGGAGGGAGATAGAGAAAATATCAAAGTTTCCGTTCAGCAACCTTCCCTTGACTATCAAATAAAGCACCAGGAGGAGATTCAAAAGATATCCAGTACATTAATATCTGCAGGACTAGATGATTCTATTTTATCTAATTTGGTTGACCAAGCAACTTTATTATCAAAAAGAATTCGGCGTTTTTAGTATCGCATGAGCTATCCAACGATAATTGAACCCCTATCGATGGTTAGGTGGAAAGGAATAATCATATCAACGCTCATTGCTATCGCCATCATACAAATTGCAATAAGAATCCCTCCAGATAAAAGAAAAGTACTCATGGTATTTATAGGGATTTCCCTCATTGGTATTGAACTAATTCAACAATTTTATTTAAATCATTTGGGCATCTGGAGAATGAAGACCTCTCTTCCGATTCACCTTTGTGGTATCTCTGGAATTCTTGCTGGTATTATGATGTTAAGACCTAGTTATATAGGGTTTGAATTTCTTGCGCTTATTGGATCAGCTGGCGCGTTGCATGCTATATTAACTCCCCAGTTGAATCATGGATCAATACCGTTCCTTATTTTTAAATATTATGCAAGCCATTTTGGAATTATCCTCGTCCCATTATTTTTAGCGATAGTACTTGGTTATCGGGTTAAACGTATATCATGGGCTAGAGTATTTCTGCTTTGCCAAGTTCTATTACTCTTTATTGGTACAACAAATTACTTCCTTGGATCTAATTACATGTATTTAGCTGAAAAGCCGATGGTAAGTAACCCAATGGTAATTGGGGAGTGGCCCTGGTATATAATTGGATTTGAAATCATAGGTTTAATTCACATTCTTCTCTTTTATTTTGGATACAGAAGAATGCGACCACTTCCATATTAGCTTCTAAGCCTTAACACTTTTCTTTTGTACGTACTTAAATGAATGATATAAAACAGAACTTTTTACTTGATAAAACTATTACCTTTTTAAATCATGGATCATATGGATCTTGTCCTATTCCTGTATTTGAGGATTACCAAAAATGGCAAAGAAAACTAGAGAAACAACCTGTTGAATTTCTAACCAATGACCTGTGGGAAGCTCTTAAACATTCAAGGGTAACTTTGAGTAAATTTGTTGGCTGTGACGAAGATGAGGTACTATTCTTTTCAAATCCAACATCTGCAATTGCAAACGTAATAAACAGTTTAAACCTAAATGATGGTGACGAAGTATTAATGACCGATCATGAGTATGGGGCTTTGGTAAGGCAGTGGAACCTATGGGGCGAAAAAAATAACGTTAAGATTAAGCAACAGAAAGTTCCAGTACCAGTCACATCAAAGGATATGTTTATTGATAACTTTTGGAGAGGTGTTAGCAAGAAAACTAAAGTTATATTTATTTCCCAAATTACGAGCCCCACTGCAATTATATTTCCTGTAAAAGAGATCGTTGATTTGGCAAAGAATAAAGGGATATTGACTATTATTGATGGTGCACATGTTCCTGGCCACATTGATTTAAATATACACTCATTAGGGTGTGATTTTTTTACAGGGGCTATTCATAAATGGCTTTGTGGGCCAAAAGGAAGCTCATTTTTGTTTGTAAAAAAATCTCATCAGGATTGGGTAAAGCCAATAATTTATAGTTGGGGAAAAGATGGAAACGATCCTGGGCCCACAGAGTTTTTGCAGGATTTTCAATGGCAGGGTACAAGAGATATGTCATCATTTTTGACAATACCCAAAGCAATGGATTTTTTTGGAAGGCACATTCAACCAAACCAGGAGTATTGTCGTAAAATGACCTTGGAGGTGTTTTCAAACTTCATTTCAATGTTAGGCACAGAACCCTTAACAACAGGAAGCCAATGGATTGCGCAAATGGTTTCGCATCCTCTTCCAGTGAATGCTCCTTTAGAAATCAAGGATATTCTTATGGAAAAGTACAAAGTAGAAATTCCAATTTTTGAATGGAATGGTAACCGCTACATACGTTCTTCTTTTCAGGTTTATAATGAAAAAAAGGATATTGATTCTTTAATGAGTGCATTGGATTCTATTTTTTAAATTAATAATAGCATTATGATCAAATATTTGATAATCCTACAAATTCTCCTTTCAGTTGTTCAAGCACAACGCATACAACTTTTTACCAGAACAGATGATATTTTCACATCTGCTAACCATTTTACATTAAAGAATAGGAAAGTTGTTTTTTGGGAGGATGATCTTGTATTAATGACGGTTCCAATTAAAAATCTTGTTGAGGTACGATATTCTGAAAAATCATACTCATATGTTGGAACCCCCTGCACGTTTTTAGGCACATTAATGCTTGCTGCAACAGCAGGTCTTGGTGCAGCGGGTCATCTTGAGGAGTCCTATGTAACTGAACAAGAATTAATATTGGGCGTTGGTGGTGGTATCTCTCTTTATCTGATTGGAAAATTATTGAAATTAATAGGTGCCCGCTTTGGGAGTGACATAGTCTACGAAGACTTTGATCGTTTGGATAGATCTACTAAAAATTTAATTCTTGAGTCCATAAGCCTAGACATGCAAAAAAAAGAAAAACAAAGTGAATTTATGTACGGTCCTGAGGGGCGTAAAAAAGGATTAAAATTTTCTTGGGAGGGGAAAAAACCTTGGAAATCAAAATATAAACCAAAGAGAAAAATCATTCGTTTCTCATTTTTTTGATTAAACAATTGCAGTGCCTCATCACCGCCCTCAAAGCTGAATCTACACCCCTTATTCAACAACTTAAACTCGAGAGGGATAAAAAATTAGATTTTCCGTTTTTTGTAAACCAAGAATCTAGTATCTCATTAATCGGAGTCGGAGTAGGCAAAAAGCATATTAAATCACGAATTATGGAATATATGAACTATATCGATGATCAAAATGTTCAGTTCATTAACATAGGAATTGCAGGTGGTAAAAGAAGTAAAACAAAAATAGGTGATTTATATATGATTAATCAAATCTGCGATGAGAAGTTGGACAAAAAATATTACCCTGATATACTTTTAAATCACACTTTTAATGAGTGTGCTATCACTACTGTAGAAAATCCCATTTTAAGCGGAGGTGAAAAATATGATACGCTTGTTGATATGGAATCTCATGAAATATTTTCGTCTTGTTCTAAGTTTGTTCCTTTACAAAATATTGCGATACTCAAAATAATTTCAGATCATATGAATAATAATGAATCAGTTTTTAAAGAGAATTTTGTATCAAAATTGATTAATGATAAAATGGATATGATTCTCCATTTCATTCATCAATTTAAATCAATCCATAAAATGGTAACGCCACTTCTGTTTAAAAATGATGAGAATTGGATAGATGATATTATAAAAAAATATCTATTTACATCTTATCAGAGAGATCAGCTAGTAAAATACATTAAAGGATATAGAATCAGAAATAACGAAGATCAACTTCCCAAAATTGAATTTGAAATTCCTAAAACAAAAGTAGATCAAAAGAAAATTTATCATTTAATACGTGAAACTCTTAAAGCCTAATTTTTCCCATATATATATAGAAAGAGGTGCAGTCGAATATCCACTTTCAAAAATTGCACGATCTAAATTTATGGGATCCACTGTTATAGAAATAGATCACTACAAAGATGTTTTCAATCGAAGAGGACAGGATTTCCAGTTGCAAAAAAGATCTATGAAATTGATACTGGCAAAGAAAACAGAACCTTTATTGTATGAAGGATCTAGCATGATTCAAGACTATAATACACCAAATGTTTATTACAATACACCCATTTTAAATTGTTTATATAACTGTGATTATTGCTTTTTGCAAGGCATGTATGATTCTGGGAATCTAGTTGTTTTTGTTAATGAGAATGAAATGATGAGTGCCATAGATAAAAAAGTTTCTAACCCTATTGATCCATCAAAACCTACAGTCATATCTATTTCGTACAATACCGATCTACTTGCAATGGAAAACATACTTCCACTTTCTCGGAGATGGATTAATTATGTAAAAGGTAAAAAAGACACAGTGATTGAAATCCGTACTAAGAGTGCCCTTTATGATGCAATAAGTGATATTGATCCAACTGACAATGTAATTTTATCTTGGACTCTTTCACCTGAAAGTATTTGTAGTAAATACGAGGCAGCAGCTCCTCCATTAAAAAGAAGGGTAAATGCAGTAAAAAAAGCTATCACTAATGGCTGGAAAGTAAGACTTTGTTTCGATCCAATTATTTTGGTAGATGGTTGGTTTGATACCTATTCAAAATTCTTCAATGAATTGTTTGTTGAAATTGATGGCCACTTGATTCGAGATGTTACTCTTGGAGTTTTTAGGATGAATAAAGATTATTTCAACAAGATACGAAAAAGAGATACGAGGTCAGATATCTACTTTTCTGAATATTCTATTAAAGAAGGAAGTGTGATTGTTGATCGTCATCAAAGAGAATTAGCAATGAGAGAAATCAAAAATATTCTCACTAAATTCATCCCCGAAAATAAAATCTTAGTTTGGAAGTAAAGATTGGATAGATATTTAAGTTTTTGGATATTAAAAGACAAATTCAATTAAAATCTTAAAGATTTAAATCGCACTAAAAAAGAAACAAAATAGAAGATAAATGACCATGAAAGTCATCCTATATATCATTGCTATGGTCTTCATCATAGGATCTTTGATCCTTGCCTTATGGTACAGAATGAATGAAGATAATGAATAAAGTATTGCATTTTACATACTCTTCATACCTTTTTAACAATTATTCAAGACGATTACATTTTAGGATTATTTTCTATTTGGGCATTTTTTCTGTGCTTCTTTCCAACGAGCGTGATAAGGTAAATGTGAATGTATCACATATCACTTTTGTTGGAACAAGGTTTAATGTTATTCAAAATGGAGATACTCCCAATCGATATATTTGGTTACATGGAGATGAGCAGACTGCAAGAATAGCACTAAATCACCATGTTGATCAATTTGGAGGAATGGCATTTTTTATCCAAAGTGAAACCAGGGAAATACCCTTTCGTTCTACTATGATTGATCCAAATAGAATATTTTCAAGAACAGGGACATATCATGCATTACGAAAATTCAAACCAGATTGGAGCCCAGGGACTTTGAAAAAAGCTCTAGATGACATTGATGTTGAGAGGCAAAAATTTCTAGATATTTTGATGCCAACTAGAAGCGGAATCCTCATATCTGTACATAACAATTTCAGAGGATATAACATTCATAAAGAAAAAGATAAAAGTCAAAAAATGTCTATAAAAAAAGATCAGAATCCGCGCGATTTTATTATTTGTACAAATCTTAATGACTTTGAGTCCCTTTCTAGTGGTCCATATAATGTTGTTTTACAAAATATTCTTCCTGAAAATGATGACGGGTCTCTTTCGTGGGAAGCACTAAGAAGAGGTGTTAGATATCTTAATATTGAAACTAGATTAGGGTACCTTACTCAACAGAAAAAAATGCTATCTTTCGTTGAAAATAGTTTGAGATAAAACAGTGGAAAAATTTGTTCAAAAATTAATTCGTTGGATGCCATTAATCTTGCTGATTTTATTATTCATGGTTGATAGAGATATTTTTCTTCATAAATTGGCTTATATAGTTCTTTTACTCTTGTATACAATTATTTTGATTGCTCGTATTTTATATGCAAAAGAGAATTGGCATAAAGAGTTTAGCTCTGATGAACTTGCAAAGGATTCTAAAGTGAAAAAAATGAGTGATTTTGAAGCTAGATTAATGGAGGAAGAGGAGCAAAAAATTGATTAAAATGGTTAAGGATGAATTTGTTTCAGTGTCTTATTTTACCTGTCCATTTTTTAACTCAATTCAATTGTATAAAAAGATTAATGAGGAGTTGTCATGAAAAAAGTTGATGTAAGAAGTTTTTTAATTGGAGCGCTAGCGACAGCATTAACGTTTGTACTTATTGGAGCTGATGACTTAGATAAAAAGGATGGTAACCTTGGAGATATTGTTGTGAATTCCATAACCATTAGAGATGATGGACATGGAGGGTTTATTACTGCATATAATCAAGACCAAAAAAGGACTCTCTATTTAGGAACTGGAAAAGATGAAAATGGGTATGTACAGACATACAATAAGTATGAAGAACCAACTGCCTACATTGGTTCAAATAGGGACATGGATGGCGTAATTGTTTTAAATGATCGTTATGGTGGATTAGGATATACAAGGACTGGTAAAAAGTGAAAATTGGAGTCATTTTTGTTATCTTACTGATTTTTGCATTTATTAAAAATCGTGATAAGCTAAGAGATTACAAATAGTGATATTGGTAATTTTCTTTTCGTGGAAAATAATTGCAATTGTTTAAAAATTATTTGCAGTTAGATAAAAATTTAAGGTAGTTTTCAAAGTTTGACGGTGTCTTAATCTATTATAAAATATATTTTACATCTCTTTGTTGAACTTTTTTAGATAATCATAAAAATCAGAAAATAATATGTCAAAAAAAATAAATATTGCTCTCTTCGGCTTTGGAAGGATTGGGAGAAACCTGTTTCGGTTAGGATACGATAATCCCAACTATAATTTTGTTGCAGTAAGTGACTTTGGTTCAGCAGAAGCACTTCACTATTTGCTGGTAAGAGATTCCATTCATGGTTCTATGAAAGATGAAGTTGTTCTTGATGGTAATCATTTTTTAGTCAAAGATCAAAAGACTAGAGTAATTAGCGGTGGAGAACCTGGGACGATACCATGGGATGCTTATGATGTTGATGTAGTCATTGACGCGACAGGTCGTTTCTTAAAGAAAGAAGAGTTGTCAGCGCATTTAGACTCAGGAGCAAAAAGAGTATTTATCAGCAGAAATGCTAAAGACTCAATTGATAGATACGTAATCCCAGGAATTAATGAATCAAGTATTGCATCCTCTGATCAGATTATTTCAACCACCTCTTCCACCACGCAGGTATTGGCTTTAATGGTAAAAATGCTTGATGAGAGTTTTGGGTTAAAACGAGCCATGATGACTACAGTACATGCATATACTGCTGATCAACCCTTGGCGGATGCTGCAGGAGTCGATCTTCGCAGAAGTCGATCTGCTGTAGAAAATATTATTCCCAATACTACAAAAGCGCCTTCTATTGTTGAAGATATTATGCCCCAATTTTCAGGAAAACTTGATGGGATCGCCTTTAATGTTCCAGTCCCGAATGGATCATGCGTAGACCTTACAACTGAGCTAAACAATGTTCCATCGGTTGAGGAAGCGAACGAGGCGATAAAGAAATTTTCTGAAGTAACTCTTAAAGGTATTGTTGGTTATACTGAAGATCCAATAGTATCAAGTGATGTAATTGGACGAGAGGAAACAATGGTATTTGACCAGAAAGCAACCATGATGACAAAAGATTTACTGTTAAAAACACTTTGTTGGTACGATAATGGTTGGGGATTTGCCAGTAGAATTTTAGATGTAGTGGATGCATATGCCACTTTGGAGGATAAATAGTGAAAGTTGCAATTAACGGTTTTGGAAGAATTGGACGCTCTGTTTTTCGAATTCTCAACAATAGAGAAGGGGTAGATATTGTTGCAATAAACGATATCTTTGATAAAGGAGCATTAACCTATCTATTAAAATATGATACGGTAATGGGTCGATTCCCAGAGGAGGTCCAGCTTGAAGGGGATGTCTTAAAAACTGGAAGTCAGTCTGTAAAATTGATTGCAGAGCGAGATCCATCCAGCTTACCTTGGGGTGAACTTGGTGTGGATATTGTTATTGAGTCTACTGGTATCTTTAGACAGCGAGATCAGTTGGAGAACCACCTCAATGCTGGTGCCAAACGTGTAGTACTCACTGTTCCATCTAAGGATGAAATTGATTACACAGTTGTTCTAGGAGTAAATGATGACGGTCTGTTACCCGAACATAAAATTGTTTCGAATGCTTCGTGTACAACCAATTGTCTTGCCCCGATGGCAAAAGTGTTGAATGATGAGTTTGGTATTGAAATGGGAGTAATAAACACCATTCATGCTTATACAAATGATCAAAGACTTGCAGATGTTCCTCATTCAGACTGGAGAAGAAGTCGTGCTGCTGCTGAAAATGTAATCCCAACCACAACGGGTGCTGCACGAGCTGTTGGGAAAGTGTTACCAGAGCTTAATGGGAAACTTGATGGCATTGCAATGAGGGTTCCTGTTCCTGATGGATCTGTTGTTGATCTTAATGTTAGGTTAGAAAAAGATGTTTCAGTTGAGGATATAAATGATGCAGTAAGGGCTGCAGCTGATTCAGGTCCTTTACAACATGTGTTACAATATTCAACCCTTCCAGTGGTTTCAACGGATATTATTGGGAACCCACATTCTTCTATTTTTGATGCACCATTTACAAGGGTAGTAGAAGGAAATTTTGTAAAAACTCTAAACTGGTACGACAACGAATGGGGCTATTCGAACAGAGTTGCTGACCTGTTGGGAGTTTTACACGGTTTAGACTAAGCCATTAGTTCAGGTAAATCTTTGTATTGATTAAGAACTTCTGGGTTGATCAAAGAATCTATATTTGTTACTGGTCTTCCTTCTAGAATCTTCTTTACTGCGATTTCTACTTTCTTACCGTTAATGGTATAAGGGATACCACTGACCTTTATAATCATGCTTGGTACATGTCGGGGAGAGCAGCTGACTTTTATCTGGTATTTAATTTCTTTAATAAATTCATCAGTTAATTGGGAATTATTTCCAAGCATAACAAAAAGAATCACTCTTTGATCTCCTTTCCAGTCCTGACCAATCACTAGGCTGTCTTCAATTGTATTTATTGAATGAACAACCCTATAGATTTCTGATGTACCAATTCTAACTCCACCTGGATTTAGTGTCGCGTCGCTTCTTCCATAAATTTTGACACTACCAGTTTCAGAAATACGTATGAAATCACCATGATGCCAAACTCCAGGAAATTTTGAAAAGTATGCTTTTTTATATTTCGATCCATCTGAATCATTCCAAAAATAAATTGGCATCGAAGGAAATGCTGAAGCGCAAATAAGTTCTCCTTTTTCCTCAATCACGGACCTCCCATTTTCATCATATGCATGAACATCCATTCCAAGGCCACGGCATTGTAGATCTCCTTTGATTACTTCGAGGGTTGGACTTCCAAGAGCAAAGCAGGATATAATATCTGTTCCTCCTGATATGGAAGCCAAGTGTACATCTCCTTTTACATGTTGATATACGTACTCAAAACTTTCTTCAACAAGAGGGGACCCAGTCGATAAAATCATTCGCAATTTCGAAAGATTAGAAAAACTTGAAGGCGAGATGTTATTCTCTTTACACGCTTCAATATATTTTGCACTTGTTCCAAAAATAGAGATTTCCATTTTTTCAGCCAGGTTCCACATTTGTTTTCCATCGGGGAAAAATGGAGAACCATCATAAAGAACTATGGTTGCGCCAATGGATAGTGATGAAACAAGCCAGTTCCACATCATCCATCCACATGTGGTAAAGTAAAATATGGAATCCTCTCTTTTTAGATCACAATGGAAATGTAATTCTTTCAGGTGCTGCAATAAAGTTCCTCCAACAGAATGGACAATCGATTTTGGTAAGCCAGTTGTTCCAGATGAATACATTATGTATAAGGGATGGTCAAAAGAGACTTGCTCAAAAGCAAGAGGTTCCGGATCGCAATTCATAAACTCTTGGTATGAAATAAATTGTTCATCAAAATCTATCTTACTGGATGTTTTATCATCAATAAGAACAACGTTCTCAACTGTTGGTAAATCTTTTAGAATACTTTTAAGTTTTTTGAGTAGATCATAATGCTTTCCATTGTAGCAATAGCCATTAGTTGAAAAAATTATTTTTGGTTCAATTTGTGAGAACCGATCCAGTACACCCTTGATCCCAAAATCAGGGGAACAAGAACTCCAAACTGCACCAATTGAAGTTGTTGCAAGCATTGCAACAACTGTTTCTTTTATATTAGGGACATACCCAACAACTCTATCACCCTTTTCTACACCAAGTTTTCTTAGTGAATGGGAAACTTTCTCAACCTCACAAAAAAGCTCATGATAAGTTGTTTCTGTTATATCCTGATCTTCTGTTTTGCCCTTGATCGCAATGCGGTCGTCTCTGAATTGGAGAAGGTTTTCTGCAAAATTCAATGTTGATCCTTGGAACCATTTTGCTCCAGGCATTGATTTAATATTGTCTACAACTTTGGTGTATGGTTTGGAGTGTATTATACCACAATAGTTCCAGATTTCTTCCCAAAACTGAGGAATATTTTCTAAGCTCCATTGATGGAGCTTTTCATAATCATTCAAGTTTTGATTGTAGCGATCATTGATTGTATTTGCAAGATCTGCCATTTTAGACTTTTCTGGAGAACTTGGTTTCCAAAGAATTTCTTTCATAGTATTGCTACTGAAGTAGGTACATGACTGGTTGTTTCATAAAGTACAGTTTATTTGATAATCCACCAAAATGGCTACAGAAAAATATGCAACATAATTTAACTGTAGTTACAAAATAGAGGTTCAGAAAAAGCACATGATTTTTTGAACGACATTCTAAATGGTTTCCCTATGGGCGGTTCTTTTTTTTTAATTTCCCAACCGAAAATTATAACTTAATCAAACCGTTCATGAAAATTGCATTTTTAACCGCAGGGGGCATAGCCCCGTGTTTGTCAGCCTCAATTGGAGCGCTAATTCAAAGGTATAATGATAGTGCTCCTGACGCAGAATTAATTGGCTATCTAAATGGATACAGAGGATTACTCATTGGTGAATCCATTGTTTTTCCAAATAATGTAAAAAAAGAATTTTCCACGCTTTATGATTTTGGTGGGTCACCTATTGGTAATAGCAGGGTAAAATTGACCAATGTTGAAGATTGTGTAAAAAGAGGATACGTAGCAGATGGAGATAATCCACTCAAAGTTGCTGCCGATCAGTTAACTAAAGACGGGATAGATATTCTTCATACCATTGGTGGAGATGACACCAATACCATGGCCGCACAGTTATCTTTTTATTTAAAAGAAAATGGATATGATTTAACGGTTGTTGGCCTTCCTAAAACAGTAGACAATGATGTGTTTCCAGTTTCTCAGACTCTTGGAGCATGGACCGCTGCAGAGCAGGGAGCGATATTTTTTGAAAATGTAGCTAATGAAAATACAACCAGTACAAGACAATTAATCATTCATGAGGTAATGGGAAGACACTGTGGCTGGCTTACGGCTCAGACTGCAAGAGATTACCGTGCACGCTTGGAGCAAAGAAAATTTTTGCCAGAATTATTAGTATCAAAAGACCGATGGGATATTGACGCTATTTTTATCCCAGAGCAAAGTATGGATCTAGATGCAGAAGTGGAACGCTTGAAAAAAGTCATGGATGAAAAAGATGGTGTCAATATATTCTTAAGCGAGGGCGCAGGTCAGGATGCAATTGTAAAAGAGATGGAAGCAGATGGTCAGGAGGTTCCCCGTGATGCATTTGGGCATGTACGTTTGGATGAAATAAATCCTGGGCAATGGTTTGCAAAGCAATTTTCAAAAAGACTTGATGCTGAAAAGACGCTGGTACAAAAAAGCGGATACTTTGCGAGATCCTCCAAGGCAAATGATCAAGATCTAGATCTAATAAAGCGGTCAGCCTTTTTTGGAGCAGATCAGGCTCTTGAACGAAAGAGTGGGCTAGCCGGTTTGGATGATAACAAGAATGGAGAATTGAGTCTAATAGATTTTGAAAGAATAAAAGGTGGTAAACCTTTTGACACAGAGTTGGATTGGTATCAATCTATGTTAAATGAAATAGGACAAACAAAGGGATAAAAAATTATGGGACATTCACTTAAACCAGGCGTCGTAACTGGCGAAGATTATAAAACGCTACTCAAAGCTGCAAAAGAAGGTGGATATGCATTACCTGCAGTAAATGCTGTTGGAACCAATTCTGTTAATGCTGTCATGGAAGCTGCGGCCAAAAACAGATCTGATGTAATTGTGCAATTTTCAAATAGCGGGGGACAGTTTTTCGCTGGTAAAAGTCTTGAGGACGCTTTTGAGGCAAAGGTACTCGGTTCTGTATCTGCTGCAAGGCATATTCATATGTTGGCAGAGAGATATGGAATATGTGTCATCATCCATACCGACCATGCAAACAAAGCTTTGATACCTTGGGTTGAGGCATTAGTTGGTTACAGTGAAGAACATTACGAAAAAACTGGTAGCCCTTTATTTTCGTCGCATATGCTTGATCTTTCTGGAGAGGAAATTGATTTTAATCTTTCTGAGTGTGAGAGAATGCTTAAGCGAATGGCTCCCATTGGAATGAGCTTAGAGATAGAACTTGGAGTAACAGGAGGTGAAGAAGACGGTGTTGGGTCTGATGATGACATTGGAGCCGATAATCCAAAACTGTACACCCAGCCAGAAGACTGTTTGAGAGCTTATCAGTTATTATCTCC